>DDBE01000136.1:0-13185 GCA_002332715.1 Flavobacteriales bacterium UBA2040 | reverse complement strand
TCAAAATCTCTATTTATTCTATTCTCTCTAATTTTACCTTTTTTGTAGATAGAGTGTATGTCATTATTTCTTAATACTTGATTATTTCTTACTCCTCTATAACCTTTCTCATAGATTAAATAACTAATTCTTCTATATCCCAAATCATATTCCTCTTTCAACATTTTAATCTCATCATATAGTTGTTGTTGATAGTTTGAATAATGACTTGTCTTAGTCAATTTACTTGACTTTGTGGATAATGATATTTTTACTATCATTGTGTTGTAATTNNCTTACCTTAATGGCAATCTCTATTGCACACAACAAAGGGACCATTAGCGAAACGAAATTTCATAGTTTATTGCATGAGTTGGAAGCGATACCAGCGAAGGTCCAAAAAGTATTGGAAGCAAATGACCTGATTGAGAAAATTGCTGCTGAATATAAGGATGCAGCAAATGCACTTTATTTAGGGAGAGGAAGTTCTTTTCCTGTTGCTTTGGAAGGTGCTTTAAAATTGAAAGAGATATCTTATATCCACGCGGAAGGTTATCCGGCAGCTGAGATGAAACATGGCCCTATTGCCTTGATCGATGAGAATATGCCTGTTTTTGTTGTCGCAACGAAAGGAACGTCATATGAGAAAGTTGTTTCGAATATTCAAGAAGTTAAAGCTAGAAAAGGAAGAATTATTGCCATTGTAACAGAAGGTGATACGCAAGTTAGAGACATGGCAGACCATGTTATCGAAATTCCGCATGCGGATGAGCAATTGGTGCCTTTATTGGCTACGATTCCATTCCAATTGTTGTCGTATCATATTGCTGTAATGCGCGATTGTAATGTAGATCAACCACGTAACTTGGCGAAATCTGTTACTGTCGAGTAGTTATAAAAGGTAGTTTCAGACTCCTTCTTTTTACTTATTTCATTCTTAAATTTTCGTAAATTTATTCCATCTATATTAAGAATATTTTTACCTCCTTTTATCTTGTAAATATCCTTATTAATCAATTCCCCATTACCCCCTTATTACCAAAATTCTCTTTGATACTTAAAAATTCAATATTCTTTCTCTCTAACTCATTTACCCAACTTATTACATCAACCAATTTTCTACCCAACCTACTCAAACTATAAACTAATACAATATCAATATTTGATTCATCAATTTGTTTCATCATTTTATTCAATCCATCTCTATTTTTCTTTAATCCACTAATACCTTCATCCTTAAAAATATCAACCAATTCACAATCATAATCCTGACAATATTTTTTAATGAATTTAATTTGATTTCTTATACTATTATCCTTTTCTACTTGATTTTCACTACTTACTCGAACATATCCAATAACTCTATTCATAATATTAAATTTTTTATACCACAACCTCCATTTCGGTATAAACATAATATTCATCTTACCCATTTCCACAAAAAAAAAGAAGTATCACATAATGATACTTCCTTCTCTTTAACAATTAATACTATGATTTATTTATTGATCCGATTTTCTATATTTAAGAATACCCATATCTTCTATATTCCATTCTAATTTATCACCTTCTAAATTAAAAGATCCACACGTTTCAATATCAAATTCTTCATTACTTTGACAAAACTGATTATCTTTAATTGACCAATTAAACGTAGATGTTCCAAACGGTGTAACCTGAAGAACAGTACAATCATCTTTAATGATAATATAATTATCCTCTTTTTCTTCACCTTCCAAACCCATTGCACCTGTTACAATCCATTTCCCCACAATTTGATCTTCTACATTTTGAGAATCATTTACTTCACTACTTCCAGTTTTTTCAGATTTATTTGTTTCTCCACAACTAAATAGAAATAAACTAATACTTAATACCATTAATACTTTTTTCATAATTTGTAATTTTAAATGTGTTTACAATTTATTAAAAAAAACAAAATCTCATAAAGATTCATACATTTATATTGTAACACCCTGTATATGTCATAAAAATTTTAACCTTAAAGGTTCATTATAAAGATGTAATCACTCTTTACGATAACCACATTAAATTTTAAAATAATACTTCCTGAATCCTCTCCACATGAGACACAAAATTTCGAATCGGGTTGATTTTCACTACCGCAGTTTGAACAAAACTTCATAATATTATATTTTTGCGATGAAATCATGATTTTTTTTATTTCTTTCAAAGTATTTTTGAGGATAAAATAAATTTTAAACTTATGCCTTAATCCAATGCTACTTAATTACAAGCAAAAAACATATGCTCAGCTATTCAGTTTATAACAATGAAAATTCAACAAAGTGGGTCACTTTTGTTCATGGTGCTGGTGGAAGTAGTTCAATATGGTTCCGACAAATCAGAGCGTTTAAAGAAGAATTTAATGTGCTTTTAATTGATCTCCAAGGTCATGGAAATAGTAAGCTAAAAGCGAAAGACAATATGGATAGGGACTATACTTTTGAGTTTATCTCCAATGATATATTGGCAGTATTGCATCATTTGAAAATTGAGAAATCACATTTCGTTGGAATTTCTCTAGGAACCATTTTAATTAGAGATTTGGCAGAACGAAATCCTGAAATGGTGGAGAGCATGATCATGGGGGGTGCCATTCTTAAGCTGAACAAGCGATCCAAATTTCTGATGGGGTTTGGTAATGTTTTCAAATCCGTTGTGCCTTACATCTTTTTATACAAGCTTTTCGCATTTATAATTATGCCCAAAAAAAACCACAAAGAGTCCCGACTCTTATTCGTAAAAGAAGCAAAGAAGCTTTATCAAAAGGAGTTTTTGCGATGGTATAAGCTTACCGCACAATTAAAACCTGTATTGAGTTTATTTAGAATGAAAGACATTAACATTCCAACCTTGTACGTTATGGGCGAACAGGATCATTTGTTTTTGCCTTCCATTAAAAAAGTCATAAAAGACCACCCAAGCGCTCAGCTTCACGTAATTAAAAACTGCGGTCATGTTGTCAATGTTGAACAACCTATTGAATTCAATGATAAGGTGCTCTCATTTTTACGCGCGGTATAAAGTCTGATGTTGAAACTGTTCTAAATACAACCACTTGGGTTGTACTTATGTTGAAAAGAGCTGATTGATATCCTTGAACTCTAATGCATTATTTTCTGGATCCAAAAAAAACAGCGTGGCTTGCTCACCTATCTCTCCCTCAAAACGATTATAAGGCTCCATCAGGTTCTGTCGCATTAATTATTTTTCGACCATTTTTCATCAAATTCCTTGAATGTTTAAAAAGTTAACTCGCATAATTTCAACGATTTGTAGTTTTTTGTTTTGTATGAATTAGGCCAGAAATAGTAATTTTTTAATTAATGCGACAGAACCTGTGCTGGACTAAAATAAGGACTTTTTCCGGTTTTCCTGATAGTCATGATTCGTTACGTAATTTAAGTATGTTTTATCTGACCATTGACCATTGACGAACTCGAAGTTTCATATTAATCTGAATTAAGTCAACGGCAATGTGAACCCTCAATGTAATTGACCAATAAAAATTAATGATCTTTACCTCATGCAAATAAAACTGTCCGAAGAGAACATAGATTTCTTCCAGTGTGTTTACGAAGTGGTTCGCTTAATTCCGAAGGGTAGAGTTACCAATTATGGTGCAATTGCAAAATACCTCGGTACAGCGCGCTCGAGCAGAATGGTTGGTTGGGCAATGAATGCAGCGCACAATTTACCTGATGTACCTGCACATCGCGTTGTGAATAGAATTGGTTTGCTTTCGGGAGCCGCCCATTTTTCGACGCCCACGCAAATGCAAGAATTGCTCGAAAAGGAGGGAATTAAAGTGAAAGAAGACCAAATAATAAACTTTACAGAACACTTTTGGGATCCGCAAGTGGAACTGAGAATTGATTAACTTTGTGGTATGGTCGTAGTCATTGGAGGAACAGGTCTTGTTGGAAGTCATTTGCTGTTCGAATTAGCACAAATGGAAAATCAGATTATCGCGACTTATCAAACGGGATCCAAAATAGCTAAGGTTAAGAAGGTTTTTGAATACTATGATTCGGCGAATTTCAGCGCTTTATTCACGAAAATTTCATGGAAAAAAGTGAGTGTAAACGATATCGTTTCACTCGAAGAAATAATATCTGAAGGCGATGAGGTCTATCATTGTGCGGCGCTTGTTTCCTTTCACCGAAAAGATTTCAATCCTTTGATGAAAATCAACCGCGAAGGAACGACCAACGTGGTGAATGTTTGTCTGGAAAAGAAAATCCGGAAGTTGTGTTACGTCAGTTCAACCGCTGCAGTGAGTGCTGGAAGCGACAAAAAGGTAAGCGAAGAAACGAAATGGAAAAAAGGTCCAGAAACGAGTGGATATTCCATAAGTAAAAATGGTGCGGAAAGAGAAATTTGGCGCGGAATAAACGAAGGGTTGGATGCCGTAATGGTCAATCCATGTGTGATACTTGGAGCGGGAAACTGGTCAGAAAGTTCCTTGACGATTTTAGGAACGATACAAAACGGATTGACGTTTTATCCACCCGGTGGAAATGCCCTTGTCGATGCACGAGACGTGGCGAAAGTCATGCAAAAATTGATGAAAAGCAACGTTTCCGAGAATAGATTTCTATTAATTGGAGAAAATATTTCCTTTCAAAACCTCTTTACACAAATTGCGAATAGAATAGGGAAGAAGCCACCAAAACGAGCGGTAGGTTCATCTGGACTAAATTTGGCACGCATGATCTTTGGATTTACGTATCTCTTTTCTAAAAAAAGATCACCAATTACGTATGAAACAGTGAACAGTGCGCTATCAACTGTTGTTTATTCAAATGAGAAGTGCAAAAAGGAATTGGGGTATGAATTCCATTCCCTAGAAGAAACAATCGATAATGCCGTAAAAGGCCGCGTAAAATGACCAAAAACAAAGCAAGTTTTGAATTAAAAGATCTCTTGAAAATGGAGATTTTTTGGATTGTATTAATCACGATATTTTTTGCTGTGGGAACTATCGGAATTGCTTTGCCCGAGCATCGTGACAACTTAGTTCGATTGAGTTCGTTTCATTTATTGTTGACTTTCATTGTTCTTTATTATTCCCGTAAAGACAAAAAAGACAAGTTTTTTCTATTCGCATTCTTGATTTTTGTCCTCGGTATTTTGGTGGAATCCATTGGAACGAATACAGGTATACTTTTCGGGGATTACAAATATGGAACAACTTTGGGAGCGAAAGTTTTTGGAGTTCCATTAATCATTGGCGTCAATTGGGCAACAATGGTGGTGTGTTCTTCGACACTTGTTTATCGCTTAAAGTTGAACTTAATTTGGAAATCAGTTCTGGCCGCTATATTGATGACCTCTCTCGATTTTTTGATAGAACCCGTTGCAGTTAAACTCGATTTTTGGTCATGGGCCGGAGGAGAAATTCCAATATATAATTACATCTGTTGGTTTGTTATTTCCTTACCAATGCACTATTTTTATATGAAATGGAATTTGGTTGAGAACAATTCGGTACCTAAAGCTGTTTTTATCTTGTTAGCCATTTTCTTTTTAGTACTAAATTTTGTTTAAATGTATTGGTGGGGTCCCGTTTTGTTGATTTTGGCTTTTATAGGAATGGAGTTCATGGCATGGGCAACGCATAAATTTGTCATGCACGGATTGATGTGGAATTTTCACGAAGATCACCATTTAGAAAAACCCGGTTTTTTCGAACAAAATGATGTATTCTTTTTGATTTATGCTATTCCATCTTGGTTGTGCATTATGTTAGGAATGATGTATGACCAATACGCTGCTGTTTGGATTGGATATGGTATTGCCGCTTATGGTTTCGCTTATTTTATGTTTCACGATGTCTATATTCACCGCCGTTTCAAATGGTTGCGCGATATTGACCATCCGTACTTTATGGCGATTCGAAAAGCGCACAAAGTACACCATAAACGTTTGGGTAAGGAACACGGCGAGTGCTTCGGAATGTTAATCGTTCCCTTCAAATACTACAAAGAAGCGAAGCGCACTTTCCAACGGAAATATAAAAAGGGATGAGTCTTTATTTCATCCTCATGGTCGGAACACTAGCTGGCCCACTTCTCCTTTCTTTCGATAAAAAAGTACATTTCTATACGAATTGGAAACCACTTTTTACGGCAACTTTAATCGTTGCTGCCGTTTACCTTATTTGGGATGAACTATATACGCAATGGGGCGTTTGGGGATTCAATCCAGAGTATCTACAAGGCTGGTATTTGGGCAATTTACCTATCGAAGAAATTTGTTTTTTCCTCTTTGTACCCTACGCTTGTATATTCGTTTACGAGTGTCTGAAGGCTTATTTTCCAAACTTGAAATTGAAGAAGTTGGCCGGAATTTTTGCTTTTTCTATAAGTATTCTTTGTTTGGTATTGTCCATTATTTATCTCGAAAATTTGTACACCAGTGCGGCGAGCATAGTTGCCCTTGCCTTGACGATTTGGCTGTATTATAGACGAAAAGTAAAGTGGTATGCTGATTTCATTCTCGCATTTTTGGTGATTCAAATACCTTTCTTTTTCGTGAATGGTGCATTGACAGGAATGTTCACACCTGAACCAATCGTTTGGTACAAAGAAGTAGAAATAATGGGCCCGAGATGGGTGAGTATCCCAGTTGAAGACACCATTTATAACTACGGATTTTTGCTCTTGGTCTTTTTCTTTTACAAAAAGTTCAAGAAAAGAAAAGGATAATTATTTATTGCTTCGAATTCTATTGGACAACGTTATATTTCGTAGAAACTAAAAGTTAACTTTTAATCCGAATTAAACAAGGCTTTTGGCATTAGAAGACAGGGTTTTTCTGAAGTTTTAAAATAAAGCGCTTGTGAACTAAATTTGAAAAGAACTAATAAATTGCGCTTTAACTGTCTTCTGAAGCCTTGATTTTTTTGGTCCTTTTTCATCAAGGAAAAAGAACATAGAGAAATTAATTGGCTATTCGTCCTTTTAAATTTAAGAAAATTTAAAAGGACGAAGGAGGTTTTCCTTAATACATCTTTTATTGAAAAAAAATCATAACCATCGCACCCCCATTTCTTTGTTGGGTTTTCTAATTTCAGTCTCCTTTTTACCAAATCCAATCATGGTAATTTTATACGCAACATCTGGATTGGAATCGTTCAAATTCGGAACAACAATTTTCAGTTTCTTCCCAAATCCTGCCCGAACCACTTGATCAAACCCTTCAATTGATTTTAAATTTTCGCCAGAACGGGTGCTGAAGAATTCCACTTTATACCAAATTCTATTTTTTCCACCGCCTTTTAGTGCATCTTGAAGTATGAAAGACGGATTGTTCTCCATTCCTCCAGAAATTTGTTGGAATCCACCACGAGAGGAGTATTTGTCCGAATGTCGTTGGGCATAATCGCCTGGTGGTTCGTTTCGACCGATTTCTGTATTATCGCCAACTATGCATTTTTCAATCACATTGCTGCTGTCCAAAAGACTTTGAACACAAGGGTTATTGACATCATTTCGCCAATAGTAACTTGCATTGTGCAACCAGCCATATATTTCTTGTTGATCGTCGCTAATCAAAGCATAGGTTTCGAGCAAACGACTTTTTCCGCCTGCATCTGCCCAACGATAAGGTGAAAATTTTAAGGATTTATTCGAAAGCGGTTGGATGAATTTTTGAAGCGGTGCCAAGGAACTTTCGTATCCAAAATCCATCACACCCCGATCCCACCACCAATCTAATCCTGTTCCAATGGAACCCGTAAATGTGGTTGCCCAACTTTGGTTGTGAAAATCGATTCCCGTGCAACAATACAAGGCTAATTTATCATCATTTAAACCTATTTCCTCCAGTATAACAGGTTGTTTGTAGGATTTCCAGAAATCATCAACGTAGTTGGCCCGATTGACGAAATTACCATCTTTAATGGAGGAGTATACATGAACTGCCGTTACGTCGGAAGCTTTCAAAATGCCGTCGTATCCTTTTTTCCGTTCTGTTTTTTTCATGGTTCCATATGAATTGGCAAACATCGCTTGATTGTCTAAATTCGTTCGGATATAATCTATTTGACCTTCCAACCATTTTTTGAATATTTGGATGGCCGCTTCATCCGATATTCCTTCTTGTTCAATCATAGGATCGATAAATTTTTCCAATTCGGAATACCCATAAAATGACCAGTACGGACTGTATCCCCATCGAGCATACATATAGCGCAAATTCATATGTTGCAATTTAATCGCTTCTGGATTCGTGAAATAATCGCTGATTTTTTCAAACTGAAATTGCTTGCGATACGGGTTGTTTTGCCAATTGGGTAAGTCCCAAGCAGCGCCCATTATTTCAACATGATGACGAAAAAGAATAGCATAAATTTGATTTTTTTCGGCCGTTGCTAGTAAGCGGTCAAAGCCGAACATTTCATCTTGTTTTGAGGTGTAATTATGGACGTCATTCCAATCAGGTAAAGATCCTTGAGCTCCAATTTCAAAGCGAACGAAATTTCCGTTAACAGCGGCTAGTTTTTCAACCCCACCCATTTGTCTTTTGTTTTGAGATGGTTTGTAAGTGAAAAAACCACCGCTAGAAATATTCATTCCGACAGCAATAAATCGCTCTTTAGATGCTTCATAATAGAGATAGCGGTCTTCTTCTGTTCCCGTTTTATGTGTTACCAATCTCCCTTTGTGCTCAGATGTTTCACACTTGAATTTCACAGAATACATAAACGGATTATCGAAACCTTTTGCTTTTACTTCAATTTGAACTGTCCAAGTGCCAACTTCATTCGGCGCAAATCGCACACGCCAAGGTTCATCCGTTTTTTTTAGTAAAAAGGCATCGGTTGCTAAATCTTCTTTAAACTCTTGGTAATAAAACCCAATTCCTTTCTTTGCTTTTCCAGATGGTGAATTGAAAATGGCAATTACATCAACCTCTTCTGGATTGTATGGATTTAACTGTTTGGCTCTAGCACCTGTTATATAATTTTCAATTTGTTGTGCTATTTCTTTGTCCAGATTAAGTCCCAATTCCATCGTCTGGTTCAATTTTGCCACATACGAATCACCAACGGGTTTCATCCAACTGATGTCACTTTTCTTGATGAGAATCTCTTCATTTCCATAAACTGAAAGTTGAATAAAAAGGAGCAAGACTAAGAATGATAGAATTTTCATGCGGCATAATTTATAACTCGAAGATCGGGTTAATTATTGAATAAATCGAAATGTGAAGGTTTTGGTGACTGAAGTCGAAACTTAGTTTTCTCTATTCATCAAATAATCGGCAAGCTCTCTTAAGTCCGTTTTTTGCTCTTCAGGAACGTTTATTTCATTCAATGATTTCATCGCATTTTTTCTATGCAGTTCCATCGTGCTTTTCGCCTTTTCTTGAACACCAAGTTCGTCAAACAAAGCTCTAACGGTAGCCACTTTTCGGGTTGAATCTATATCCTTTTCTAATGCGTCAAATTGATCCATTTGATCCTTATTCGCTGCTTCTCTCGCCAATAAATACAGCAAGGTTTTCTTGTTGGCCATTACGTCACCTCCGATTTGCTTTCCGAATTTTTTAGGATCTCCATACAAATCAAGAATGTCATCTTTTATTTGGAAGGCAATTCCTAATTCTTGCCCGAAACTATAAAGTTTCTCACGATCTGCTTTGTTCGCTTTGGCAACAATGGCTCCCATTTCAAGAGAACAACCGAGTAAGACAGATGTTTTCAAACGAATCATTTCGATGTATTCTGTTATCGAAACATCGTCACGTTCTTCAAAATCCATGTCCATTTGTTGCCCTTCGCATACCTCAATTGCAGTACGGTTAAAAAGAGTCAGTAATTCTGGCAAATCTTCTGGTTTTTGCTTGCAAATTTCTTCATAAGCTTTCACCATTAATACGTCACCAGAAAGTATAGCGATATTTTCGTTCCATTTTGAATGTACGGTTTCCTTTGCTCGTCGTAAGGGTGCGGCATCCATTATGTCGTCGTGAATCAAAGTGAAATTGTGAAACAATTCAACTCCAATTGAGACATGTAGTACATTTTCGGCCGGAGCATTAAACAATTTCGCGCCCATTAAACTTAAAACTGGTCGTATTCTTTTTCCACCAAGCGTCATGAAATAACGAAGTGGGTCGTATAGGTTATTCGGTTTTATTGGTAATTCAAATTGGTGAATACCTTGCTCAACTAGTTTAGAAAGTGCAATGATTTTCTCCGTCATTTTATTAATTCCAATAGATAATCACCGTAGCCACTTTTGGTCAACGGTTCAGCCAATTCTCTTAATTGCGTAGTCGAAATCCATTTGTTTTTAAACGCAATTTCTTCAATACATCCCACTTTTAATCCCTGTCGGTCTTCAATTACCTGAACAAATTGTCCAGCTTGCATCAAGGATTCAAACGTTCCGGTATCCAACCATGCCGTGCCACGATCTAGAACAGCTACTTTAAGTGTGCCGCGTCGCAAATATTCTGCGTTTACGTCTGTAATTTCATACTCACCGCGTGCTGATGGTTTCAAGTTCTTAGCAATATCAATTACATCGTTGCTGTAAAAATACAATCCAGGAACGGCGAATTTTGATTTAGGTTGAGTAGGTTTTTCTTCGATAGAAATGGCTTGCATGTTTTCATCGAATTCGACTACACCATATCTTCTTGGATCGCTTACGTGATAAGCATACACAACCCCACCATTTGGATTCGTGTTTTCGCGCAATAAATCATCCATCCCAACACCATAGAAAATGTTGTCACCCAATATTAAGGCAACATTATCATCGCCAATAAAGTCTTCACCTATTACAAAAGCTTGCGCCAATCCGTTGGGAATTTCTTGCACTGCATATGAAAACTTACAGCCTAAACTCTTTCCGTCACCCAATAATTTTTCAAAATGAGGTAAATCATGTGGAGTAGAAATAATTAGAATTTCTCGTATCCCAGCACTCATCAAAATAGAGAGCGGATAATAGATCATTGGTTTGTCGTAAATAGGCATCAATTGCTTACTTACTGCCAATGTTAATGGATGTAACCGAGTTCCAGATCCGCCTGCGAGAATTATTCCTTTCATTCTATTGGTTTTGGTGGGATTTCTTGAACCTGTAAATCGTCTAAATCTAAATCCGTTTCTTCGTCATAAACATCGAAGTAGGGTTCTTCAAATGATTTGGTCGTAATTCTTCTTTCCAATGACATCAATAAACT
This sequence comes from Flavobacteriales bacterium UBA2040, assembly GCA_002332715.1. Classification (GTDB taxonomy): domain Bacteria; phylum Bacteroidota; class Bacteroidia; order Flavobacteriales_D; family Crocinitomicaceae; genus UBA2040. Next base: position 1,977 of record DDBE01000136.1, on the reverse strand, counting down.
CGGCAATACGATTAGATTGGTTAACATGGCTACGAGCAAGGTCAAAGAAATAAGTAAACCCAATGCTTTTGTTCCACCAAACTCGGATAAGGTAAATACGGAGAATCCACAGAACAAAACGATAGATGTGTAGAACATGCCAATTCCAGCTTCGTGAATCGCTTTTGTCACACACTTTTTCAAATCATGCGGATACAGTTTGAGCTCCTGGCGATATTTTGCTAAATAGTGAATGGTGTCATCTACCGAAATACCGAAGGCAATGCTAAAGACTAATAGAGTCGACGGTTTGAGCGCTATTCCAAACCAACCCATGATTCCACCTGTGAATAACAAAGGAATGATATTTGGAATCAAGGAAACCAAAACCATACGCCAGGAACGGAAAAGAATGGACATTAGAATAGCAATACCAATAATGGCGAAAAGTAGACTGGTGAATAGATTAATCACTAGATATTGAGTTCCTTCAGAAGCAACAACCGCAGTTCCCGTTAGCACAACATCGTAATAATGGTTGTCAATAGCCGACCGAAGGTTCTTTTTAAAACCTGCCTTACCGTAATATTTTTGCACCGATTTAGGGTCCAAATCAAAATCGTATTGCTTGTCTTGATCTCCTTTGGAAAGTAGAGATGTTAAGTTGTTGTAAACTCCTGGGTGCTTAAAAATAATGCTATCCAAATACGCATTGTTTTTGTCCGTTTTGGCATACAATCTCTCAATTTCTTTTCTGTCTGGATTAAATATGGAATCTATCCGAACCTTCATTGAGTCAACTTTCTGCGCAACTTCGTAAGAACCAATGTCCATCATCTGGGTTCGGATTCTTAGGTGATAGGCGTTGGTGTCGACCAATTCTTTCAATGAAAAACCTCCACCGTTGGCGTTGGTCATATTGAAATTGTTCATATACTTTTTCAATCGCAATTTGTCCTTACTCGATATCAATTTGTACGCATCAGGATTATTCCCGTGGAATGCCATGTTGATCACTTTCACGAAGTCGACAATTGAAATGGACTTTCCGAATAGTGAATCTTTGGAATACGTTTCCTGAACACCTTCCACCTTTTTCATGGTTTCGTTCGAAAACAGTCGTCCTTTCGATTTATAATCCACCATTATCTCAAACGGTATAGATCCACCAAACTTATTTTGAATAAACTCGATGTCCTCCAATATTTCATTTCCTTCGGGTAAATCACTTGTGATATTACCTGTGGCTTGAATTCTGAGCAATCCGATGAAACTTAGAGCCACTGCACCAATTACAGAAATATAAACGATCGGTCTTTTGAATTGAACGATGTACGTAATTTTATTGATGAAACCAACCGCAAGCTTTCGGTCTAAATGCTTTAAATGACGTTCTTTCGGATCCTTAGAAAAGGAAATAAAAATGGGTAAAATTGTTATTGAAAGGAAGAATACGGCTAAAATATTCAAAGAAGCAACGATACCAAACTCAGTCAGTTTTTCTGAATTGGTTAGGATAAAGGTGGAGAATCCCATCGCTGTGGTGAAATTGGTCAAGAAGGTAGCTGTGCCAATTTTTCGAATAACGCGAGATAATGCTTTTACTTTGTTTCCATGTTCCCGAATTTCCTGATGGTATTTGGTCGTGAGGAAAATGCAATTCGGTATGCCAATGACGATCATCAATGGAGGAATCAAGGCCATCAAAATAGAAATATTGAAGCCCATCAAACCAATAGAACCCATGGACCAAATTACCGCTATGGAAACGACGATATTACAAAGTATTACGACTCGAATTGATCTAAAGAACAACCAAAGCAGAAGAGAAGTAACGAAGATGGATAGACCAATGAAGACATACATTTCATTGATTACTTTCTTGCCGATGATTACTCTTAAATGCGGTAATCCTGTATAATGAATGTGACCAAGTTCCTTTTCAAAAGCAGCGGCAACTTTTTCGATTTCAATTACAACTTCAGCCTTTTTTTGATT
>DDBE01000056.1 GCA_002332715.1 Flavobacteriales bacterium UBA2040 | reverse complement strand
AAAACCCCGCCTTCACCTCAAACTCCACAACCTCCTCCGTAATCGGATGACGAAACTGCAACCATTCTGCGTGCAACATTAATCGCTCGTCTATCGTGCCGTACAAATTATCGCCGACAATGGCAATGTTCAAGCCTCGTGGATGTGATGCATGCATCCTTAATTGATGAGAACGACCCGTAATCGGGAAAAAGTGAATTCTAGTTCGTCCATTTTTATATTCCACGACTTTATATTCGGTCCTTGCTTTTTTACCAAATTCCTCACAAACCAATTGATGCGGACGATTGTCCAAATCGAGTCGAAGTGGTAAATCGACAAATCCAGAATCTGTTTCTAAAATTCCGTCTAGAATGGCTACATATCGCTTTTTGATAGTTCGTTTGATGAAGAGTGCTTGAAGTTTTTTATGCGCTTCTTTCGTTTTGGCCACCAACATCAATCCTGACGTAGCCATGTCCAATCGATGCACTATTAAAGGAGTTTCGCTACGAGGATAGATTTTTTGCAAACGCTCATCCACAGAATCCGTCAATGTTTTGCCTTGAACGGACAATAGCCCATCTGGTTTGTTCACGACTAGAATTGCATCATCTTCAAACACAATCTCAATTTCTTTCTGAAATGAAGAATGTTTCAGAATTGGGTTGTCTTCAGCGGAAAGCCCTTTCAACATATGTCCCAAAATTGGTTCACATTTACTACGACAAGCTGGATAGAAATGCTTGTGTTTCCTGATTTCCGAAGATGCAGACTTTCCCCACCAAAACTCAGCCATACAAATTGGCTTTAGGTTATTCTGATAGGCAAAATGCAATAATTTTGGAGCGGCACATTCGCCCGAACCTGCTGGAGGAAACCCACCTTCTAGAAATGAAAAAATCTCCATTAAGGATTGAATTTCACCCTTAGCATTGAGAAAAGTGTAATGGTCAAATATCTTTCTTTGTAATTCCGCGGATCGATTTGCTCTTTGTTGTTTCAAAGAAATAAGTTCGTTTTTTAAAGTGAAATAGGCCGTTTCCGCAACAGCAATTTTTTCATTCCACTCCCTTTTTTTATCCTTTAAAAAGTATTGCTCTCCAATAGATTCTTTGGTAAGTTGCTTCAACAAAGTCTCAAGCGATTCACTTGATAGTTCATTTTGTCCTGCTACTTTTTTCGCCTTTCGAGCTTTTCTGTTTGCTCGAATTTGAGCTTGGTAATCCTCAATTTCTATTTTATGTTCGATTCGAAGTTTTTCTAAATTTTCCTTCGTTGTTTTCAACTTCGGATTTCTTTCTCCTGCATCAACCAAGTCCGTCAAAGCGTCAACTTCGCGACCTTCCATTTTATAGAAACCTTCTTTCTTCAGTATGTCAAAAACAGGTGGAACGAATTTTGGCCAATGGTTACTATTTGCTAGTTTCCCAGAGAATGCGGATAAATAACCCAGCTCACCCTTTGTATTTTGAACGACAAGAACACCGAACATCTTTCCCAATGCTTTTTCAGAATCAGGGTCCGTTAATCCAAAATCGTGGTGCCAATCTGTTTGTGTTTGAAGGTGCTTTTGTAAATCTTCCGCTGCTTCAATTGCAAATGGATGAGGTTCATAGAAAAAGGGGAAGGTGAATTTTTCTGGAAGATCCGAATTTGAGTCGACCTTCTCGAGAAATTGAAAGAATTTACCTTGTTTTAACATTGACCTTGTAAAATTAACGAATCAATAGGTGATTTTCCTAACTCTTTCATTCGTAATTGTCTATCTTTGCACCCTCAAAAGAAAAAATGGCACACAAAGCAGGTTTCGTAAGCATAGTTGGAAGTCCAAACGTAGGTAAATCGACCTTGATGAATCGATTGATGGGTGAGAAATTATCTATCGTTACATCGAAGGCTCAAACAACACGTCATCGTATTCTGGGAATCATGAACGAGGACGAATATCAAATCGTCTTTTCTGATACGCCAGGTGTAGTCAATTCTGCCTACAAATTGCATGACCAAATGATGACCTATGTCAACACATCATTGCAAGATGCTGATGTACTACTTTTCATCACGGATATTTATGAGGATGAAATGAATCACGTTGAAACTTTGGAGAAAATTTCCAAAATGAAAGTGCCTGTTTTGTTACTTGTGAATAAAATGGACAAAAGTGATCAAGAAAAATTAGGCGAGAGATTAACGTATTGGCAAGAGAAATTGCCAAATGCGGAGATTATGCCAATTTCGGCTCTTCACGGTTTCGCAATTCAAGGTGTTTTGGATAGAATTGTTGAATTACTTCCCGAAAGCCCAGCTTATTACGACAAAGATGCCATTTCGGATCGACCAATGCGTTTTTTCGTTTCTGAAATCATTCGTGAGAAAGTTTTCATTCACACCAGAAAAGAAGTGCCATATGCAACGCAGGTCGAAATCGAAGAATATATCGAGGAAGAAAGCATAACGAAAATCAGAGCACTGATCATCGTAGAAAGAGATACACAACGAGGAATCATCATCGGAAAAGGTGGAGAAATGCTCAAAAGAATAGGCCGAGAAGCCCGATTAGAAATAGAAAAGTTCATCGATCAAAAAGTGTTCTTGGATACATATGTGAAGGTGGACAAGGACTGGAGGGCGTCGGATCAGAAATTAAAAAAATACGGATATTAAAACGTTAGTGTAAAGTGTAAAGTTTTTGAGTTTAGAATGTGATAATAAATATCATGCTCTACACATTAATACTTTCACTTAATTACTTTATTAAGATGGGAAACGTAGTAGCAATAGTCGGAAGACCAAACGTAGGAAAATCGACTTTATTCAACCGATTGACGGAGTCAAGAAAAGCCATCGTCAAAGAGGTGAGCGGGGTAACTCGTGATCGATTGTACGGTCGAGGTGAATGGAATGGCGTTCAGTTTTCTGTTATCGATACCGGCGGATATGTGAGCGGATCAGATGATATTTTTGAAGGCGAAATTCGTAAGCAAGTCGAAATCGCTATCGATGAAGCCAATGTGATCATTTTTGTCGTTGACGTTATGGCAGGAATAGTTGATTTGGATGAAGTTGTTGCTCAAATGTTGCGTAAAACCAAAAAGAAAGTTTTCATTGTAGCCAATAAAGTAGACAATACGGAACGATTTGGACTTTCCTCAGAATTCTATCAATTCGGACTTGGTGATGTATACGATATGTCCGCTACAAATGGAAGCGGAACAGGTGAATTGTTGGATGAAATGGTGCTCGAATTCGACATTGCCGATGAGTCAAGTTTAGAAAATGATGGTCTTCCCAAAATTGCTGTTGTCGGTAAACCAAACGTTGGGAAGTCTTCTTTGGTGAACGCTTTGACAGGGAAAGATTCAAACATCGTAACTGCCATTTCAGGAACTACGAGAGATGCGGTCAATACTAGATACAATGCTTTTGGTTTTGATTTCCTTTTGATTGATACAGCCGGAATTCGTAAAAAAGCGAAAGTGCACGAAGATATCGAATACTATTCTGTGCTTCGTTCCGTGAACGCTATCGAAAATTCAGATGTTTGTATCTTCATGATAGACGCTCAAGAAGGTTTGCAAAAACAAGATTTGCAGATTTTCTATATGATTGAAAAAAACTCGAAAGGGGTTGTTGTTTTGGTCAATAAATGGGATTTGGTCGAGAAAGATCACAAAACCATGAAAGAATACGAGGAAAATCTCATCGAACAACTTGCACCCTTCAATGACGTTCCGATTATTTTTACCTCAACAATCACGAAACAAAGAATTCATAAAGCCTTGGAATCAACAATGGAGGTCTTTGAAAACAGAATCAAGAAAATTCCAACTTCTGTTTTGAATGATGTGATGTTGGATATTATCGATCATCATCCACCACCAGCGTTGAAAGGGAAATACATCAAGATTAAATTCGTTACGCAACTCCCAACACACGCTCCAGCATTTGCTTTCTTCTGTAATTTACCGCAATATGTTCCAGATAGTTACAAACGTTTTATCGAGAATCGAATGCGTGAGAAATTCAATTTCAATGGTGTTCCAATCAAGATTTTCTTTAGAAAGAAGTAAGTATTTTAGTACCTTTCGGTTGTAAAACAATCCCGATGATTAGACTGCTTTTTTCTCTTTTTTTGACAGGTGTTTTGTTATTTAGCACTTCCTTTACTTTGTTTTGGAAAAAATACAAATACTATAATTATACAATTTATCATCCTCGTTCATGGAGTATTGATAAATCTGGAACACTTGCAACCAAATTCATTTTCACCAGCAGTTTAGACTCATCCGAAGACATTTTCCAAGAGAATGTAAATCTCATCATTCAAGATGTTTCAGAACTCGATTCAAGTTTAAATAAATTCGTTGAAATCACTATTCAACAAATAAAAACGATGCTACCCAATGGAAAATTATTGGTCAACGAATGTGTAAGACTCGGTGGACCTGAATTCCAAAGATTGATATACACGAGCGCTATGAATAAACGGAATATGAAATTTGAGCAATATTGTTGGGTAGTAAAGCAAGAAGCATTCATTTTAACTTTTACATGCGAAGAATCAGAATATGACAACTGCCGAAAAACGGGACAGAAAATTTTGAATAGCTTTGTATTTAACAAGAAAGAACTCTAATAATTTTGAGATACGGCGCAATAGATATTGGTACGAACGCTGCACGATTGCTCGTTGGAGAAGTCGTGGAAGAAGATGGTCATTCGTTTATAAAAAAAGTTTCCTATACACGTATCCCTTTACGACTAGGTGAAGAGGTTTTTAGCACAGGCGAAATTTCTGAGAAAAAGAAAACTGAATTCGTTAAAACGATTCAAGCTTTTCGACTAATTTCTGAGATATTTGAAGTTGTTGAATTAAGGGCATGTGCCACCTCGGCCATGAGGGAAGCGACAAACGGTTTGCTCGTTCGTGATTTAATCGAAGTTGAAACCGGTGTTTCCATCGAAACTATTTCTGGAGATGAAGAAGCTGAGCTTATCCTGGGGACCTTTGCATTGTTCGACTTGGATATTGAAGTTCCGTTTGTCGTAATCGATGTTGGAGGTGGAAGTACCGAAATCAGCATATTTGAGAACGGCGAAAGAATCGCTTCTAAGTCTTTTGAAGTCGGTACTTTGAGAATCATTAAGGAGAAAGTGAATCCAAATGTTTGGGCGGATATGACCGAATGGTTGAAAACAAATATTGAGCTTTCGAAACATCACATCGTTTACGGAACTGGAGGTAATATAAATAAGGCGCAAAAGTTGGTCGGGACGATGCAAGCTGATCCAATTTCATTGAAAAAGGTAGAGGATTTACGCGATGCGTTAGAGCCCTTAACTATTGCTCAGCGTGTCGACCGATTTCAACTAAAACCTGATAGGGCCGACGTTCTTGTGCCAGCCATGGAAATATTTTCTCACATTATGCGTGCCTTGAAATGTCGTACTATATTAGTTCCGAAAATTGGACTTTCCGATGGAATCATTTATCAATTGGACAAAAAAAATAAGAACACATGACAAAAGCAGAACTGGTAGCTCAAATCAAACGAAAAAAATCTTTTCTATGTGTAGGATTAGATCCAGATTTGACCAAAATCCCTGCTCATTTATTGGAAATGGACGATCCCATTTTTGAATTCAACAAAGCGATAATTGATGCAACCAAAGACTATTGTGTCGCCTACAAACCAAATACCGCTTTTTACGAATGTCACGGCGTAAAAGGTTGGGAGTCGCTCCAAAAAACTATCGATTATATTCCAAAAGACATTTTCACAATAGCGGATGCGAAGCGAGGTGATATCGGAAATACTTCACTTTATTATGCTAAAACTTTTTTCGAAACATTGAATTGTGACTCGGTAACCGTAGCTCCATACATGGGTGAAGACAGTGTTTCACCTTTCTTGACCTATGAAAACAAATGGGTGATTCTTTTGGCCTTGACTTCTAACAAAGGCGCTTTAGATTTTCAGATGACTGAAGACAATAACGGTGAGCAACTTTTCAAAAAAGTATTAAAAAAATCCGTCCAATGGGGAACGCCTGAAAACTTGATGTACGTCGTTGGCGCCACAAGGGCAGAAGGAATAGGCGAAGTGAGAGCATTGGTTCCAAATCATTTTTTCTTGGTCCCAGGAGTTGGCGCACAAGGTGGATCATTGGAAGATGTTGTGAAGTATGGCTGGAACGAAGATTGCGGATTATTGGTCAATTCTTCGAGAGGGATTTTGTATGCCTCAACTGGAAATGATTTTGCTGAAAAAGCGAAGGAAGAAGCGATGAAGCTTCAAAATGAAATGGCAAGACTGATCGAAGAGAAGGGCCTTTAGTCTAAAAGGGACATTCAAAAAATCTGTTTTGGTAGATTAAGACGCCTCTTAGAGAAGGCGATGTAATCGACATTTTACAATACGAAATAGTTATGACATTCGGGCTTACTGAAACATATACTTCCTCTGTTTCGTCAAGGGTGATCCTTGGATCATAATTGGCAATGGTAATCACCTTAACTTGATTACTGTAACCATTCAGTGAGTCTGTAAAATTATATTTCCCAGAAGTTGGAAACTCATTAAATGCAATTGACGTTACGTAATTATTGGGATTATTGTTTAGCGAAAGATATAGAATAAACCCAGCGTTAGTATTAAGTGAATCTGCTTAATAAGTCAAAGAATCATAAGTATAGTATGTGTCGAGTTCGACTTCACAGGGAGGTGAAATATTTGTATTTGGCGATATACATTCAGCAGGAGGGGTCTCTTTTTTATAGGCGAGCAAAAACACAACAATTAAAGTGATTAGTGGAAGTGCTGTTTTCATTTGGTTAAAATAGTGATTCTGTATTTGGATTAGTCAAAAAAAAACCTCTCGCAA
>DDBE01000120.1:1866-7017 GCA_002332715.1 Flavobacteriales bacterium UBA2040 | reverse complement strand
GGGCAATATCTTGCTGAATTACAGTGATTTGAGTAACGGTGTGTATTTTTTAGAAATCACAAATTCAAAGGAATTTATTGTTTTGAAAATCGTGAAACGTTAGACCTGTTAAATCAGAGTTAATTTTTTATTTTAATCTGAACTAAGGGTAATTTTGTGGTGTGAAGAATAGGATTTGTTTTTCAGTATTTTTTTGTTTTTGTCTTTCCAATCTTTTGGGAATGGCTTAGTTCTAAATTCAAAATTATCTCAACCTTCTATAGTAAAAATCGAAAAAAAGATTTGCGATAAAATCAATCATTATTGGTGGGTCGATACTGAGGAAGATGATGAGTTAGATTATCTGCTGTGTGGAATTAAGCCAAATGTTCATCAAAAAATGTTTTTCAAACGATATTACCTGTTGTTCCGAAACACAAAATAAGCATTCAAAACACTCCTTTTTCAATCTCATTATTACAGCAATTGATGAGGTTTAGATGTTAGGAATTCTCTTTTCTATTTGAGAAAATGAATTAATAATATTTAAATTTACATGATGAAAAAAATAACGATAGGCCTAATCTGTATACTTGCAACTAGTCAATATTGGGCACAAGAAACACCAAAAAATTACAAACTTCCTGAGCTTAAGCAGAACCTCAATGAGAGTGGAACGCAGTTTATTAAAGCGACTTTTTTAGGTCAATTTTGGGGAAGGTACAATGAAAACAATACGGGTACTTTGGTCGACGGTTACGATCAATCAACCACTTCAGACATAGGTATTCGCCGATTGAGATTCAATGTATTTGGACAATTAACGGATAGAATTGGATTTCACGTCCAGTTTGGCCAAAACAATTTTTCCTATCTCTCAAAACAACAAACAGGAAGTTTCTTTCACGATGCATTAGGAGAATACAAGGTGAGCACAAAAGGCTATTTCACAATGGGTGCAGGATTAACAGGATATAGTGGTTTGTTACGTTACTCAGCTTCAAGTGTCGGGTCTATCTTAGGGGTAGATGCACCTTTGTATCAGCAGGTTACAAATGGAATAAATGATCAATTTTTAAGAAAACTCAGCGTTTACGTCAAGGGACAAATAATAGGATTTGATTATCGAATAGCATTAACGAAACCCATGTCTGCCGCCAATTCATTGGTCGCTTTTCCTGCGGTAAATCAAACTCAAGCTGTTTTTTCTTTGAAACCGCCTAAATGGCAACAGCAGGCGTATGTGAACTATCAATTTTTTGAAAAGGAAAGTAATCAGTTGGGATACACAACGGGGACCTACTTGGGTAAAAAGAAAATTTTGAACATCGGAGCTGGTTTTATTCACCAAAAAGATGCGATGTGGATTTTGAATAGTACCAATGATACCGTTAGCAGCGATATGACATTGCTCGGGGCGGATGTTTTTTTGGAAATACCATTGAGCAACAAACATAACGCAATCACGGCTTATGTGGCGTATAGTGATTACCAAATGGGTGAAAATTTCATTCGGAATTTAGGTGTTATGAATCCAGCAAATGGAGTTAGTCCAGAAGCATCGTTGCAAGGAGGAAACTCTATGCCTTTGATCGGAACAGGACAAACATTGTATGCACAGTTGGCGTATAAGTTTAAAGATGATTTATTACCAGAAAATGGATCGCTTCAAGTATATTCCAGCGTTCAAGCTAGTTCCTACGAATATTTGGACGAAAGCATGATGATGTACGAAGGTGGATTAAATTGGCTGATGCATGGGACACACGGAGCAAAACTTACTTTAGGTCTACAGAATCGACCAAATTTTGAAAGTGTATCTGGGAATAAAGTGCAAACCTCGAGAAAAAACATGGTTGTGCTTCAGTATCAAATTGCTATCTAATTTCACAAAAAACTTTAAGATAGGGTTTTGAATACAATAATATCGAAGCAATATTCTTTTCTACCTAGGTATTCGATTATCTTTGCCGAAAATTATTATTAATGAACGAAGAAATGAAAGCAGTAAGTTACTGCGTGGGAATGAGTGTTGCAGGTAGTTTAATGCAACAAAATTTACAATCAATTGAACCGGGAGTGATGGCACAAGCTATTGCTGATGTTTTCGAAGGGAAACCAGCTCCTTACTCACCGGAACAAGCGAATGAAATCATTCAAAAATATTTATCGGTTGCTGTACAAGAACAATTCAAAGCGAACAAAGAGATTGGTGAAAAGTTTTTAGCGGATAACTTCAAAAAAGAAGGTGTAAAAACAACCGTTTCTGGGTTGCAATATGAAATTGTAAAAGAAGGAAAAGGTAAAAAGCCAGCTGCAACAAGTCAGGTGAAAGTGCATTATCACGGGACTTTGATTGACGGAACAGTTTTCGATAGCTCAGTAGAAAGAAATTCTCCAGCTAGCTTTGGCGTGAACCAAGTTATTCCAGGATGGACAGAAGCTTTGCAATTGATGAATGAAGGATCGAAATACCGTTTGTACATTCCTCAAGAGTTGGCGTATGGAGAAAGTCCACATCCAGGAGGACCAATTCAGCCCTTCATGGCTTTAGTATTTGATGTTGAATTATTAGAAATTGTAGAATGATAAAATTAGGATTAGTTGCTCTAATCGCGATAGCGATGACAAGTTGTGGTGATAAAGGTGATGCTCAGGATATTGTTGAACTTAAAACAGATAAGGACAGCTTATCCTATATTTTAGGGGCAGAACAAGCTAAATTCATCTTGGAAAAAGGGGATCCAAATCTTCAAAAATTAGATTTTGACGAAATGGCAGCAGGTTTTGAAACTGCTATTCACGATAAACAAGAGCGGATGGGGCAAGATTGCCAAGATGCGCTGGAAAAGCTATACGGACGAGACGGAAAGGATTATGACTCTACCTACCGCAAGCAAGGATCGCATTGCATCGGTGGTATCGCTGGATCTATTTTTTATCATGTTTGGAGTTCGAAAGGTGTTTTGAAAGATGTTGATGTCAAAAAAGCACGTGCTGGTTTCCGTCATGCCCTTTTGCAACAAGATACTTTGATCAATGATGAGAGAAGAAATCAAATTGCTTCAGACTTCATTTCTGGTGTTAACAAGAAAAGTGGTTCGGCATTGATGGCAAAAGCGAATAAGTTGTCTAATATTCAGGTTATCGAAGGTGGAATTGTAATCGAAACGATCAAAGCAGGTTCTGGACCAAATCCAGCTCCAAACAGTGATGTTGAGGTGGACTATATTCTAACGAATTCTTTTGGTGATACCGTTGAAAATTCATTCATGATGCGCCAGCAAACTCAACAAGGTGTTCCTGCTTTCAATTTAACGGGTGTAATTCCTGGTTGGGGAGCAGCATTTCCAAATCTGCAAAAAGGAGGGAAGTACAACTTGTATATTCCCTGGGAAATGGCCTATGGTCTACAACACCAATGTGAAACGTTAAAGTTTTATGTGGAGTTGAATAACTTTGGTCCTCAAGGCACTTTGGCAAAAATGCCTGAGCAAGCTGCCCCGTACTAAAAAAACAGATTTATATTAAAAAAGGAGTTTCTTGCCGATTTCTATCGGAGGAACTCCTTTTTTATGCGAAAGATTTTAATGGCTTAAAGCAGTTCTTGAAACTCTTTCTTCATGTAATCTAGTGCGATTTCCGTTGGTAATTCACCGATTTCACCTACCATTTCAAATATTTTTTGTGCCAAATCTGTCGACATACTTGTAGCACTCATTTTTTCACCTGCTATGTTGATGATTTTAACCGTTTCATCTTTGGCTTTTTTAAGCAATCCCCACGCTTCATTGGAAACGAATAGTTGTTGAGCTACATTGTGGTCGTATTCTTCACGAACAGCAGATAATAGGTCTGCCTGAAAGGCTTTGGCTGGCAATCCTGGATTGTGCACGCGCATGATTAATGAATTCGGGTGAATGCGTTCCAATAACAATACCGCTCGTTGATAAGCGTCTGTTCGTTCCGGTAAAAAATGTTTTTGACGCTCTTTTTTCATGTCCATATGAGCGGTTCTCATTTCTTTTTCTCCTTGTTTACGCAAGAAAAGTGCGGTTGTAAAAAAGACAACTACTGCCGGGGCAACTGATAGTATGATTTGAAGTGCGATATCCATTGTTTGGTTTTTTGGTAAAGATAAATTATATCTGTGTATGGTTGCGTTACAATTTTCAACAGTGATAATTGCATAATTCGAAATAGGGAAGTGGTTACATGGGTTTTGGAGGTGAAAGCTGACATTGAAAGATTTAGGAAAAGAGTTTTAATTGGTAGTGTTTTATATTTTATTACAACTTAACTATTTGACTGTCAGAAGGAGTTCGAAATATTTAAAAGTTTGAAAGTTTAAAATTCGAAAAGTTTAAAATTTTCGAATTTTATTTCGTTTTCAACATTAATTCATGCATTACCAAATCATTTCACAAGCTTTCCGAATTAATATATTTCTTAACCTTGTAAAAACAATTGTATGAGTCCATATCTAATTATTGCCTTAATTGCTGCATACTTCGGTCTACTGCTCCTTGTGGCTCATTTCACCTCCCGAGGTGCTGATAACGATTCCTTTTTCACAGGTAATAAAAAATCACCTTGGTACCTCGTTGCTTTTGGGATGATTGGCGCTTCACTTTCCGGTGTAACTTTCATCAGTATTCCAGGTTGGGTAGGCAATCCCGATAACCAATTTTCCTACATGCAAGTTGTTTTCGGTTACCTAATCGGATACATCATCGTTGCCTACGTTCTCATGCCGATTTATTACAGAATGAATTTAACCTCCATCTATTCCTACCTGCAAGAGCGATTCGGATTCTATTCACATAAAACAGGTGCCATTTTCTTCCTTGGTTCTCGCTTGCTCGGAGCATCTATCCGCTTGCTGCTCGTTGCAAATGTATTACAGTTGTTTCTTTTCGATGGTTTAAATGTTCCTTTTGAAGTAACAGTATTTTTCTCTATTGCCCTAATTTGGGTGTACACCAACAAAGGAGGAATCAAGACCATAATTTGGACAGACACGCTTCAAACCTTTTTCATGATTGCCGCAGTTTTGGTGATGTGTTATGTCATTATCGGTGAATTAGATCTTCGTGAAGAAGGTGTAATCTCGACAATAAAGAACAGTCCTTATTCCCGTATCTTCTTCTTCGATGATTGGTTTGAGAAAAA
>DDBE01000120.1:0-1481 GCA_002332715.1 Flavobacteriales bacterium UBA2040 | reverse complement strand
AAGACATGATGCAAAAGAATCTTTCTTGCAAAAATATCAAGGATGCCCAGAAAAACATGATGAGTTTCGCCGTTGTTCTAGTTTTCGTGAACCTTATTTTCTTAGCACTTGGAGCGCTTTTGTATATGTACGCGGGTAAAACAGGTATTGGAGCAGGAGTGAGCGGGGATGATTTATTCGCAACCATCGCTATGAACCCTAAAACTGGATTATTCATTGGCGTCCTCTTTTTAATCGGTTTGATTGCCGCTGCATACTCCAGTGCCGATAGTGCGCTAACCGCATTGACTACATCATTCTCCCATGATATCTTTAATTTCAGCAAGAAAAGCCCAGACGAGCAGGTGAAACTTAGAAAGAATGTTCATGTTTTCGTTTCGCTACTTCTATTGGTCATAATCATAGTTTTAAAATATACCACAACAATGAGCGCAATTGGGCAAATTATGTTCTTTGCAGGGTTTACCTACGGACCGCTCATTGCAATGTTCTTCTTCGGGATTTTAACGAAAAGAACTCTGAATGACAAGTTGGTGCCGGTAATGTGCTTGATTGCTGTCGGATTCACAATTGTTCTTTGGTATTTTTCTGCTGGTGGTCCAGGAGCGGGAGGTACTGTTGATAACCCTACGGGTGTGTTTGGAAAGTACAAAATTGGTTTCGAACTCATTATCCTAAATTCTCTTTTGACTTATGCCTCTTTATTCTTGATTTCCAAAAAGCAAGTAGAAGTCTTAAATTCGTAATATGAAAATTCAACTTCACGACAATAATCTTCATCTAGAATTTGCTCCTTTGAGCTTAACGAAACCTATTGCATTACTGCGTATGGGTATTCTAACTTTCGAAGAAAGATGGGAAGAGAATTTTCCAGAAGCAGAGTTTTGTTTTGCTACAGAGAAGTATCTTCAAGTAAAATACCCTTTGCAAACGGATTGGGATTTGTCCTTGCCTGCCAACGTAATTCCCAACGAAGATTATGTTTCTGTGTTAAACAGCATGGAAGAGAATACGGCTCTTTATCAAGGTGAAACGTGGTTGGGCATGAAAGGAACAGGAGCAACCATTCTACAATATACAGGAGAAGAAGTGGTGACCATAACAAAAAGATGGCACTTGTTCCAAAAGAATCACAAAGCCATCCAGTCAGATTTCGAATTGATTACCGCAGGAGTTGACTCTCAAAACCTCTCCGAATCTGTTACCGTTATCGGTGATAGAAAATTAATCTTCCTCGAAGCCGGAGCAAAAGCAGAAGCATGTGTTTTAAATACAACCGACGGCCCAATTTACCTTGGCGAAAATGCCGAAGTTATGGAAGGTACGCTTATCCGAGGACCAATTGCCTTGTGTGATGATTCAACCATAAAAATGGGTGCAAAGATATATGGAGCCACAACCGTTGGTCCACATTGCAAGGTTGGAGGCGAAGTGGGCAATTCGATTCTTCAAGGATATTCCAATAAAGGACACGATGGGTA
>DDBE01000167.1 GCA_002332715.1 Flavobacteriales bacterium UBA2040 | reverse complement strand
GTAAAAATACTCTTTTTTGTAGCGTTGAGCACTTCAGCATGGTCACAAATACCAGCTCAAGAAGAGATTGACTACATATATAGGTCGCATTGGTATCTTGGTCCTAAAGTCGCTACCAATGGGTTTGGTGTTGAATTCAACTACGAAAAAAGAATCAATGAAAATTTTCGTCAAGGGTTTCACGTTTCGATAAATCATCTCAAAAGTCACAAAGAATCCAGAAAGACCAATCCTTTTTATGAAGATTCTAAATCCTACATCTTTGGTAAAATAAATTCTTTGTACACTGGTCATCTTACCTACGTTATTAGCAAGAAACTTTTTGAAAAAAAAAGATTTTCGGGTGTGGCTATACGCTACAATCAACAAATTGGCTTGAGTTGTGCGGCGATAAAACCAGTGTATTTAAAAATCAAAGAGCCCTATGTTCAAGATTTATCAGTAAAACCAAGCGATGAACGATACGATCCAAACATTCACCCAGAGGAATTTATTTATGGTCGTTCCTCTGAGTTCTTGGGGTTGTTTGATAGCAAATTAAAACTTGGATTGTATGTTAAAAGTGGCATTCAATTCGAAATCAACCGAAATAAGAGTAAAATTTCAGCTGTAGAATTGGGGTTTCAATTGGAAGCTTTTTCAAAGAAAATTCCCGAATTTTACATCGGCAAAAATAAAAATGTGTTCCCTTCCCTATACGCCGTTGTGCAATTCGGGAAAAACAAAATATAGACATGGAAAATACCACAATTACTCCAGAAGGAAGAGTTCGTATCAACAAACCAAAATGGTTGCGCGTAAAATTACCTATTGGAGAAAATTATAAGAAAGTTCGATCACTGGTTGACGAACACAAGCTCCATACCATTTGCGAAAGCGGCAGCTGTCCAAACATGGGCGAATGTTGGGGTGAAGGAACGGCAACATTTATGATTTTAGGTAATATTTGTACACGATCTTGCGGGTTTTGCGCAGTTCAAACAGGTAGACCTGAAGATGTGGATGAATTCGAACCTGGAAAAGTGGCGAAAAGTGTTCAGATCATGCAAGTGAAACATGCCGTAATTACCTCCGTAGACAGAGACGATTTAAAAGATGGTGGTTCATTGATTTGGGTGCAAACTGTACGTGCAATTCGGCAACAATCTCCTGGTACGACTATGGAAACATTGATTCCAGACTTTGCAGGTAAATGGGAAAATTTACAAAATGTAATTGATGTGGCACCTGAAATAGTTTCTCACAATTTAGAAACCGTTCGTCGTTTGACAAAACAAGTAAGAATTCAGGCCAAATACGACAGAAGTTTAGAAGTCCTTTTCCGTTTGAAAAAAGCTGGAATGCGAACAAAATCAGGAATAATGCTTGGTTTAGGAGAAACGGAAAAAGAAATTTTAGAAACGATGGAAGATTTGCGAAGTGTAGATTGTGATGTGGTCACTTTAGGGCAATATTTGCAGCCAAGCGCGAAGCATTTGCCCATAGCAGAATTCATTACACCAGAAAAATTTGCAGAATATAAAATCATCGGGCAAAAAATGGGATTCAAGTATGTGGAAAGTGGTCCCTTGGTTCGATCATCGTATCATGCTGAAAAACACATGTTTGACCAATAGACGTGTATATTTTTTAAAAAATCGAATCATAATAATTTTAAGGATTTAAACAATTCAATTATTTTTACTGTTCTATGAGTAGAATATAGAGCCAAAATCTGTTAAGATTGACAAATAAAATTTGTATTTTGGCGCTCGCAAGAACAATAGGCAAACGAAAAAAATTAAAATAGATACAACATGAAAAAAAGCAAACTCGTTTTATTTGGATCATTGGTTGCAGCGGCAGTCGGTGTTCTTTTTGCGATATCTGCAATTGGCATTGATAAAGAAGGTGATTACAGAAAGAGTAAGTTTTCATTTTTAGAAGAAGCTTCATCAGACGATGCAGCAGCATGGATGGCTGCTCGTATGAGAGATCCTGAAACAGGTGAAAAAATTACAGATGCAAAATTAAAATTAATTGCGAAAGCGATTAAAAACATGCCTCAAGGAAAAGCATTGCCTTTGACCTGGGTTGAAGAAGGACCAGATAATATCGGTGGTCGTACTCGTGCAATTTTAGTAAATAGAAACAATAACAACCAAGTATGGGCAGGAAGTGTCTCTGGAGGTTTATTTGTATCCACCAATGGAGGTAATGCATGGACGAAAGTCGAATCTTTTCCAGGTGTGAAGTTTATTTCTTCTATGGCACAAATGCCCAACGGAACAATTTTCGTTGCGACAGGTCTTTCAGTAAATGCAGATGCAATGTCTAGTTTTTCTGGAGATGGAATTTGGCAATCCACTGATAATGGTTTAACATGGACCGTTGCAGCTGGAACGGCTGGATTAAATTCAGTTGCTGAGATTGCTTGTGACGGCGTAAACAACAAATTATGGATCGCAACAACGACAGGTCTGAAAACGCTTGACGCGGGTGGAACTTCTTTGAATAGTATTACAACTGGATCAGGTGGTTGTACTGCACTTCAAGTTTCGAAGGACGGTTCCGTTATTATCTGTGCAATTGGTTCGAACAAAACATACGTATCAACCGATAGTGGTTCAACTTTTGAAGACCGTTCAGGTTCAGCAAATGTAAATAAAGTACCAACAGGAGCAGGACGAATTGAATATGCCATTTCTCACATCAAAAACACACAGAATCAATACACACTTTATGCTGTGAGAACAGGAAGCAACCTACAAGGTATGCACGTTTCTCAAAACGGCGGTTCATATTGGGATGAATTTATTGGAGCAATAAATCCTCCATCAAATGTAGATATTTATAGAGGTCAAGGTGGTTACAATACTGTAGCAACAGTTGA
>DDBE01000140.1:12602-12982 GCA_002332715.1 Flavobacteriales bacterium UBA2040 | reverse complement strand
ACTGCATACGAATCTCCAGAGTGTATACCTGCAGGCTCAATATGCTGCATTACACCAATAATATACACATCTTCTCCATCACAAATGGCATCGGCTTCGGCTTCGATAGCTCCACCCAGGAAGTGATCCAAAAGAATTTGATTGTTCCCCATTTCGTTGATAATATCGACAACATGGTGCTCTAGCTCCTCCTTATTGATGACAATTTTCATCTTTTGTCCACCTAAAACATAGGATGGACGAACCAAAAGTGGAAAGCCTAAAGTATCAGAAAGTTCAAGAGCTTGTTCCGCACTTTCAACTACACCGTATTTTGGAAATGGAATATTGTTCTTTTCCAACACCTTAGAAAAACGACCTCTATCTTCTGCTAAATCAAG
>DDBE01000140.1:0-12234 GCA_002332715.1 Flavobacteriales bacterium UBA2040 | reverse complement strand
AGCCAATTTCAATGCAGTTTGTCCACCAAGTTGCACAATAACACCTTCTGGTTTCTCATGCTTAATAATATCGTAGATGTGTTCCCAGAAAACAGGTTCGAAGTACAATTTATCCGCTGTATCAAAATCAGTTGAAACGGTTTCAGGATTGCAATTGATCATGATGGTTTCGTAACCACATTCTTTAGCCGCTAAAACACCATGTACACAAGAATAATCGAACTCTATCCCCTGTCCTATTCTGTTTGGACCAGAGCCAAGTACAACAATTTTCTTTTTATCGGAAACGACACTTTCATTCTCCAATTCAAAAGTGGAATAATAATAAGGTGTTTTCGCTTCGAATTCGGCTGCGCATGTATCTACCAATTTGTAAACACGACTGATGCCCATTTCTTCTCGCTTGTTATACACTTCTGACTCAAGGCATCTCAATAAATGAGCAACTTGACGATCGGCATATCCTTTTTGTTTGGCTTCGAAAAGTAAATCTTTGGGCAAGCTGTCCAAATTGTGTTTTTCAATTCGTCCCTCTAATTTAATCAAGTCCTCGATTTGTTTCAAGAACCAGATATCAATTTTTGTTTTCTCAACTATCGTTTTAAATGGAATTCCTAGCTTAATCGCATCGTAAATATGAAACAAACGATTCCAGCTTGCAAACTCCAAACTGTGTAAAATTTCTTTTTGATTGGTTAATTCTTTGCCATCGGCACCAAGCCCATTGCGATTTATCTCAAGAGATTGACATGCTTTTTGAAGCGCTTCCTGGAAAGAACGACCAATTCCCATTACTTCTCCAACCGATTTCATTTGAAGTCCCAGCTTTCTATCTGTTCCCGGAAACTTATTGAAATTCCAACGTGGAATTTTGACAATAACATAATCCAATGTTGGTTCAAATAATGCAGATGTTGTTTTCGTAATCTGGTTTTTCAATTCATCCAAATGATAACCAATGGCAAGTTTAGAAGCAATCTTCGCAATAGGATAACCAGTAGCCTTCGATGCCAAAGCGGATGATCTCGAAACACGAGGATTAATCTCAATAGCAATAATATCTTCGTTTTCGTCAGGAGAAACAGCAAATTGCACGTTACATCCTCCAGCGAAATTACCTATAGAACGCATCATTTTGATGGCCATATCTCGCATTCTTTGATAAGTCGTATCAGAAAGCGTCATCGCTGGTGCAACTGTAATGGAGTCACCAGTATGAATCCCCATTGGGTCAAAATTCTCAATAGAACAGATAATAACCACGTTGTCATTATTGTCTCGAAGAAGTTCAAGTTCATACTCTTTCCAGCCTAACAAGGCTTTATCAATCATGACTTCGTGAATCGGCGATAATTGAAGACCGCGTTCTAATAAAGTGTCAAATTCAAGTGGATCATGCACAATCGATGCTCCTGCACCTCCAAGTGTATATGATGAACGTATACAAAGAGGGAAGCCGAATTTTTGGGCTACCTCCTTCCCCTCGAGGAAAGATTTTGCCGTAGCTTGAGGAGCCATTCCAACACCAATTTCACCCATTAAGTTACGGAAAGACTCTCTATTCTCAGTAATTTCAATAGCTTCAATATCAACTCCAATTAACTTGACTCCATGCTCTTCCCAAATGCCCATTTCGTCACATTTGATACATAAGTTTAAGGCAGTTTGTCCACCCATAGTTGGCAAAACAGCGTCTATATTGTGTTTTTGTAGTATTTCAACTATGCTTTCGGGTTCAAGCGGCAACAAATAAACGTTGTCTGCAATTACTTTATCCGTCATAATAGTGGCCGGATTAGAATTGATTAAGGTTACCTCAATTCCTTCTTCTCGCAAAGAACGAGCGGCTTGAGAACCAGCGTAGTCAAATTCGCAAGCTTGACCAATAACTATTGGTCCACTTCCGATTATTAAGATAGATTTTAGAGATTCGTTTCTAGGCATTTCCTGCTCAGTTTTTAGGAGTTCAATTTATGTGCTGATCGTGACAAATTGAGGACAAATTTACTCAAATCTTGTAGATTTCTACATTCTACTTTTCATGAGTTTTACACATAAAAAAAGAGCAACTTTCGTTGCCCTTAAATTATCTTAGTAAATTAACGTGTCCATCAAATCGTTCAGGTTCATCAACATTTTTTCTGCTAAATTCGATAACATATTTATATACACCATCTTGGCTCTTCTTACCCGTATTATTTGTGCCGTCCCAACCTTGGTTTATATCTTGTGAAACAAAAACAATTTCTCCCCATCGGTTGAAGATGGTTAATTTATAACTTGAAATATCTATCCCAGATGTCATCACCGGATTAAAAACAGCATTGTTTTCATCGTTATTTGGTGTAAATGCATTTGGCGCATAGAAAATCAATTCTTCCGTCAGCGTAATCGTTCGGCTCGTTGAATCTGCACAACCACCGTCTGAGTAAGCATATAGTGTTACAACTGCAGATTCATTACTGGATAAATTAAAAGTGAAAATTGGACTGGTTGCCGAAGAGGTTTGCCCATTCGGAAAGAACCACGTATACGAGGTAGCGCCAACACTCGTATTGCTCATGACCGAAGTTTGATCCACTACTGAAAGCGTTGCAGGAGATGGAATAAATGCTGCCGTTGGTTTGATATCTGGTTGAATCAATCCAACTTGGGTACTTGTCGCTATGCATCCATTTGCATCTATTATTGTCAAGGATGGACTAAATGATCCACCATTTTGATAAATGTGTGAAATACCGACACAACCTACAGCTTGATTACCATCACAAAAACTCCAAGTACAATTTACAGAATTTATTGACAGATTCGTAAAATTAACCGTTAAGGGTGAACAACCTGTGGTTACATTTACGCTGAAGTTAGCCGTTGCACTACTAATAATATCAAGGATAACAGAACTGCTCGCTGGACATGCAGTGCCAAAAGTAGTGTAAGTTACTGTGTAATTTCCATTTGTAGCTATGGTCAGATCTATTTGACCAGTTGTTGAATTAATTGGCAATCCACCTGTTGCAGAAAACACACCGCCTGGTGTTCCAGTAATATTCGGTGTAGGATTTGAATCACTCTTACAATATAGTGCCTTTCCATAAGCAAATGTAGCGTCGTCTATTGGTGTGACATTAAAACAAACAGTTGTGTCAAACGCACAACCGAATTGATCTGTGGATTCAAAAACGTAACAACTAGCGCCAGTAGCAACAGGAGTTACCAATATCGTATTTCCAACATTTGATGTTATCGTAGGGTCTGGAAGCCAATTGGCAGCTATGGATGGAGTAAAGTTATTATTAGTTGAATAGAGAGAAGGATCAAAATCAACAGCCCAATTAAAAATCGTTCCATTATCTGAGTTTAAACCATCTGTAATTGTAATCGTCCAATCCCCATTTAAAGGACAACCTATCAAGTTTCCAAACCCTTGGTCGGGCAAATAATTTCCAGCAGGAATATAAAATGCACCTGCAACAGGTGTGCCATCTTGATCGGTATAATTTTGAACTGGAGGTGTTCCAACAGCAGGTTCAGCAATAGAATACATGGTGTTTGCCGCGGTGTTTGTGAAGCAATAGGTGTATGGTAAACCAAGAGTTGAAGAAAGATCATCATCGACTGGTTGACCAAACTGCACACTATTTACAGCTCCGGGATATGTGGCGTAGAGATCAATCGACGCACCATTTGGGCAACTCAAGGTAATTGTTAAATCGTGGATATAAGAATGCTCCAAATCAAGGCAAATAGATGAAATATCTGAAGCGCTCGAAATCGTTGCGGCTGGACCGAAACAATCTAAATCCAGGTCGTTGGTATACGACACTCCTACACCATCAGGAATTACTGTTGTATCGGCATTCGAAGATTCGCAGAAATATGTCAATGGCGTTGCTTGGACAAACCCTGACAAGTCATTCGTTTGTCCTAAACAGATATCAGTTGCAACAGTGTTTGTACCAATATAAGTTGGTGCACCTGAAACACGAACCTTTATATCTATGTCATTTGCATTTGTGCAGCCGTTAACATCAGTGATGTTAAGATCTAAATCAAAAACGCCTGGTGTTGCATAGGTTTGAGAAGATATTGCATTATTACCGGCTGATAAATCTCCAAAAAACCATTCAAAAGTCGAACTTGCATTTGTTTGTGTATAATTTCCGGGGGAATTTGAATAATTACCTCCACCATTGACAATCAAACTTTGCCCAAGGCAAATATCAATAAATCCACCAACTGCCGCTGGAGTTGTTGAATTTACAACGGCTGTAAAAGCTTGGCAAGGATAAACACATGAAATGTTAGCACTAAAACCAGCGAAATTAACTGTAGCATCCGATTGAAAAACCAAAGTTAAACAGCCAGTTGCATTGGTCGCTTGAACAGAAAATGCAGGCAACGACCCACCATACGTACCGAGAATTGGAGCAGCTGTCGAATTGCCGTCATAGATAGTCAAATCATCCCAATTAAGTTCGGTATTAAACAAGGTGAACGAAAGCAAAACAGAACCTCCTGCTGTACCGGGGCAAATCGTCGTTGTAATGTTAGAATTGTTAGGGTAATTTGCTACTCCGCCTGGATCCAGGAGTATTCCAGAGCAATTGTTTATAGTTGCATTGGTCATAGTTACGTTTTGACTGAAACAACTCGTGCCAATCAATAAAAAAAACCAAGCAATCCAAAGTTTTAAATTTGTTAAATTATCCATGTTAAATTCGATCCAATTGTTTTTGCGATGGAATACAAATAAAATAATTTGTATTCCCTAATTTATATATCTGAGGTTGCATACCAGGAATCCATTCAAAAACCAAAGGATTATATTGTTCATTATTCAATATATTGAGAAATTCTTCAATTGAAACAGTTTTTCCTTTTTCGTGAAGTGGAATATGTTCTATTTCCACCACACCTTTGGTTTTAATATTATCGTGTAAAACTATGAATCCTGTAGAGGCATATTTCATCAGGAAATCTAATTTACCCGGATTTGATTCCTTTAAATTTTTAGCATAATTCTCACCATAGACTTCATTAATTCTATTCAATTCAACATTACCGGTTTGACCGAAAGCCAGCTGGAATAACACCAAAAGAGGTAAAAAGAGGGAAATTTTCATTTTAACTATATTATTTCAAGGGTCAAATTTAAAGCATCTGAATCACTTTTTATTCTTGTTCTATCGAAAGTTATTCACTATCGACCCAAGGATATGCTTTGACAAGTTTTCTTTGTGTTTCAAATTCCTCGCTCAAAGGCTTTATTTCATGGCAATAAGTCCAATTCGCAAGGGGTGGCAAGCTCATCAATATGGATTCTGTGCGACCTCCAGATAACAAACCAAATTTTGTGCCTCGATCATTTACCAAGTTAAATTCAACATATCTGCCTCGACGATGATTTCTCCATTGAATATGTTCATCCGAATAAGTCTTTGATTTATTCGTTTCAACTTGATGACCATATAGTTCCGGAAAAGACTCACCTAAGTCTATACAAAAATCAAACAGGTTCATTTTGGACACTTTGTCGTTTTCAACCTGATGATCGAAGAAAACTCCCCCAATCCCTCTGGTTTCATTACGATGTGGAATAAAGAAATAATCGTCGGCTTGAGCTTTGAATTCGGAATAAAAATCAGGATTATATTTGTCGCAAATCTGCTTTAATCCCAGATGAAAATCAGTTGCCAATTTTTTGTCGATATAATGCGGAGTTAAATCGATTCAACCTCCAAACCAGTATGCACCGCAATCCAGTTCGAAATAGCGAACGTTCATGTGAATTATTGGGATAAAAGGATTGGAAGGATGTAAAACAATAGAAACACCTGTTGCGAAAAAAGTATCACCAGCAAGTCCTAGTTGTTTTTTCATAACAGCGGAAACATCGCCATACACTTTTGAAAATGCAACACCACCTTTTTCAATGATTCCGCCATCAGCAATGGTCATGGTTTGTCCACCACCTCCCTCGGCCCTTTCCCAAGTATCAGTTTGAAAAGATTGTTTACCATCAATGCTTGTCAAGTCAGAAACAATTTTTTCCTGAAGCAACTTAAAACGATAGGCAATCTGATCCTTAGTCATTCATCTCCTTCAATTTCACGAAGCTATAACCGTTATGCTTTAGAATTACGCAATTGGTATTCTCGTATCCATTACCTTCACCTTTTTGCTCCATTATGAAGTTATTCATGATTCCTTTGCGAGGAGTTTTCCCCATAAGTAGACTTTGACAATAAAACATAGTAACGTCGTAACCTTGAAGCGCCATTTTCGATACTTGTGTACGGTAGGATTTACGGTAGCTTTTATCGAAATTCTTTGTTCTATCGTTCTTGTAATTCAAATCATATGGTGTTGCGTAATGCACCTTGAATTTTGCCAAATGGTTATCCGTCAGGTTTGAAAAATTCTCCCAATCCTTTGTTCCATAAACAGTAACACCAGAAGATTCATTTGCAATTGTCGTTTGATTTAAATTTGATAAAAACAATCCTACTTCAGTTTTATCTGAACATAAATAAACGACATGATAATTCGTTTTTGGTTTTATAAAAGTGGCGAAATCCTCGGTAGTCGTCTCAATTATTTTTGGAAGACTGTCTTGATTCTCGCTCAAAGCATTGAATCCATTTCTGAAACTTTGGCTCAACACTTTGTCTTTTTCAGAATTGGGCGTTACTAAAATAATTTGTTCGTTATTGTGGGTTGCTGCAATATACTTGGCTAATTTCTCATTCAATGTCACGCCCGATGTTACTGCCTCATAGACGAAAGGGTTATTTCTTAATATTTCATAGCTCGTCGCAACTGGACACACCATTCTTACTCCATGGTCTTTTGCCCATTTCGCCGCATATTCAGCGTTGCTACCAAAAAATGGTCCTATGATTAAGTCCATTTCTGCAAATTCTGGCTTTTTAAGAAGCTCCATAAGAGTAGTAGAATCATTTTTAGAATCGTGAATATACATTTTAGCCTTTAGTCCAAGTGCCTGTAAAGAGTCAATGGCAAATCGAGCACCCATATAATATTCTGCAGCCAGGTTTGAGATGGCAGGACTAGACCCTTCGCCTCGATCAAGAAATAAAGGCATCAAAATGGCCACATTGTAAACTTCTTTCTTTTTAAACAAGAAAATTGAATCTTTCTTTGAAGGAACAATTTTAGTTGTATCATCAACTTTGCTCGTAGATTTTGCTGGAATCACTTCTCTTACCTCTACTTTCTCAATTCGTTCTTTTTTAATGGGAATATTAATAACGTCACCTGGTCGCAGGCGATCGTTTCTCATATTGTTCAACTTTTGTATTTCGGAGGTAGGCACCATGAATCTTTTGGAAATACTATAAAGAGTTTCCCCCTTCAACACGGTATGTTTAATTGTAGAATCAGTGAATGTGATTTTAACCTTCGGTTGTTCAACTGGCTTCTCACCTACTTTTCCAACAGGAAGTTTATACGGAACACTGATCTCTTGATCTACTTTCAATCCATTTTCAATGCCAGGATTCAATTCGACTAATCGTTCAACCGTCGTACCATATTTTTTGGCAATACCATAAAGCGTTTCTTGAGAAAGAACTTTATGTAGAACCAAGTTTTCTGGCAAACTTTCCATTCCTCGAATTGGAACAAGAATTCTTTGTCCTTCAGCAAGTCCATTTTTCGCTTCTGGATTGGCAGCGATAATATCTTCCACGGGAATATTATATAATCGATGGATACCGTAAAGTGTATTTCCACCTTGTACAATGTGTATATAGTAACGTTTTCCTTCGATTACTTCAATTTGAGCTCCTTCAGGTTGGGCGAAACTTACTAAGCTCGTCAACAAAAAGAGTGTACAAATAATGTTTTTCATGTTATCCTTGTTTTAATCTCATTATGCAATGCGTGTGCCAAACTATTCCCATTCAATGGTTGCAGGTGGTTTAGAACTTATATCATAGGTCACCCTATTGATCCCTTTTACCTGATTGATAATTGAATTTGACATTTTTGCTAAAAACTCATACGGCAAATGACACCAATCTGCTGTCATCCCATCCGTTGAACTAACCGCTCGCAATGCAACTGCATTTTCGTATGTGCGCTCATCTCCCATTACCCCAACGGATTGAATAGGAAGGAAAATTGCTCCGGCTTGCCAAACATCATCGTATAAACCATGCTCTTTCAAGCCATTAATGAAGATAGCATCTACTTCTTGAAGAATACGAACTTTTTCTCGGGTTACATCTCCTAATATTCGAATGCCCAGTCCGGGTCCTGGAAAAGGATGACGACCTAATATTTTTTGATCAATTTCGAGTGATTTACCAATACGGCGAACTTCATCCTTGAACAACAATCGAAGTGGTTCAACAACTTCAAGTTTCATGTAATCAGGCAAACCGCCTACATTATGATGCGATTTTATCGTTTGAGACGGACCACCCGTTCCTGAAACTGATTCAATAACATCTGGATAAATTGTCCCTTGTCCCAGCCATTTAGCATTCTCTATTTTTTTCGATTCATCGTCGAAAACTCCAATAAAAACGCGGCCGATAGCTTTTCTTTTTAATTCTGGATCTGTTATACCTTCAAGGGCATCATAAAATTGCTGACTTGCATCCACCCCTTTTACGTTTAGTCCCATTCCTTGGTATGATTCTAAAACTTGATCGTATTCGTTTTTACGCAGCAATCCGTTATTAACGAAGATACAGTGCAAATTCGTTCCAATCGCCTTGTGCAACAATACAGCCGCAACGGACGAATCAACTCCACCAGACAGCCCCAATATTACTTTATCGTTCCCAAGTTTGCTTTTCAAATTCGCAACGCTTTCGTCAACAAATGAAGCAGGTGTCCATGATTGTTCGGTTCCACAAATATCAACAATGAAATTCTTTAATAAGATTTGTCCTTCTGCAGAGTGGTATACTTCTGGATGGAATTGAATTCCGTACGTTGTTTCATTCAGAATGTGAAATCCAGCATATTTAACATCATCTGTGCTTGCGATAACTTTAAAATTATCAGGCAGATTGTTTATGGTGTCACCATGCGACATCCAAACTTGACTGTTATTGGACATCCCTTTTGTAAGATCGTTTGTTTTTGAAACTTCGGCAAGATTAGCTCTTCCGTATTCTCTAATATTAGAAGGAAGCACTTCGCCTCCATAATTTTGCGCTAGATATTGAGCTCCATAACAAACACCTAAAAGAGGCTTGTTTCCTTTGATTTTTGATAAATCTGGACGAGGTGCTTTTTCGTCTCTTGTTGAAAATGGACTTCCTGAAAGTATTACACCTTTTATATTGTCCGACATTTCAGGACATTTATTCCAAGGATGGATTTCACAGTAAACGTTTAATTCACGCACTCTTCGTGCGATTAGCTGCGTGTATTGTGAACCAAAATCCAAAATAAGAATCATTTCTTGCATCGTGCAAAGATAAAACGAAATTTGATTGATAATAATTGAACACAAAAATCTTATCGACACATTACTTTTATTAAAGTTTGACATAATGTCAGCAAGTTCAGTTTGGAATGATTTATGTCAAAATACTATAACAATAAAACCAAACTAACTTGAAGCAAAAGGAATTTTAGGTTAATTTTGTCTCTCTAATTTTAAGCAATAATGATTTCAGATCTTATAAAAAAAATATTTGGTGATAAGTCCGTAAAAGACCAAAAAGCCTACCAACCAACAATAGAAAAAGTCCGTGCTTTTGAGTCTGAATTCATAGCTTTGACAACTGACCAGTTACGAGCAAAAACAGTTGAATTTCAAGCGTTTATTCGCGATGGGATTGCTGATTTGGAAAAAGAACTTACTGCTCTTGTAGACAAATCAAATGACCTTACTATTCCCGTTCATGAAAAAGAAGCTTTGTATGAAAAAATTGATTCATACACCAAAACAATAGACGAAAAAATTGAAGAATTACTAGCTGAAATTTTGCCTCAAGCGTTTGCCATAATCAAAGAAACTTCGCGCAGATGGGTTGAGAAAGGTGAATTGTCCGTTACAGCACAAGATTTTGATAGAGATTTAGCGACAAAGAAAGACGGAATTACAATCGACGGTGACAAAGCAACATGGCACAGCAAATGGACAGCTGCTGGAACGGAAGTTTCATGGAATATGGTTCATTACGATGTACAGTTGATGGGTGGTGGCGTTCTTCATGACGGAAAAATTGCAGAAATGCAAACGGGTGAAGGTAAAACTTTGGTTGCGACCTTACCTGTTTACTTGAATGCACTCGCAGGAAAAGGAGTTCACTTGGTAACCGTGAATGATTACTTGGCAAAACGTGACTCCGAATGGATGGGACCTTTGTATCAATTCCATGGTTTATCTGTGGATTGTATTGACAAGCATCAACCGAATTCAGATGCGAGACGTCAAGCGTATTTGGCAGATATCACATTTGGAACGAACAATGAATTTGGATTCGATTACTTGCGTGACAACATGGCAGGCGATGTAGACGATTTAGTTCAAAGAAAACACCACTACGCTATTGTCGATGAAGTCGATTCCGTTTTAATTGATGATGCGAGAACGCCATTGATTATTTCTGGACCTACTCCTAAAGGTGACGAGCATGAGTTTCATCAGTTGAAACCAAGAGTTGAGAACATCGTTGATGCCCAGCGTCAATATGTTGCCCAATGCCTTACTAATGCGAAGAAAATGTTGACGGTTATCAATGAGCCAGTTGATGACAAAAAAGAAATGAAGCAATTGCTCGAAGATGGTGGAATAGCGCTTTTGAGAGCACATAGAGGATTGCCAAAGAATAAAGCATTAATTAAATATCTTTCCGAGCCAGGAATAAGAGCTCACTTGCAAAAGACAGAGAACTTCTACATGCAAGAGCAAGGAAAGCAAATGAAGAAAATTGACAAAGAAGTATTCTTTGTAATCGATGAGAAAAACAATACTATAGAACTTACCGACAAAGGAATTGATTTGATTTCTGGTCAGGACGATAGAGATTTCTTTATCATGCCAGACATTGGTGCTGAAATAGCGAAGATTAAAAATTCTGGTCTCGAGCAAGAAAAAATGATTGAAGAGAAAGATCGCGTTATCCGTGATTATTCTATCAAATCGGAAAGAATTCACTCGATAAATCAATTATTGAAAGCCTATACCCTCTTTGAAAAAGAAGTAGAGTATGTAATTCTGGATGGAAAAGTAAAAATCGTTGATGAGTCGACTGGTCGTATCATGGAAGGTCGACGATACTCAGACGGTTTGCACCAAGCAATTGAGGCGAAAGAGAATGTAACCATTGAAGCTGCGACACAGACCTACGCGACAATTACCTTGCAAAACTACTTCCGTATGTACCACAAATTGGCAGGTATGACAGGAACGGCGGAAACGGAAGCAAAAGAATTCTGGGATATTTATGAATTGGATGTTGTTGTAATTCCAACGAATAGACCAATCGCCAGAAAAGACCAAAATGATTTTGTTTTCAAAACAGCACGCGAGAAATTCAATGCCGTTATTGATGAAACTGAAAAACTAGTTGCAGCAGGAAGACCTGTTTTAGTTGGTACGACTACGGTTGAAATTTCGGAATATTTGAGTTCAATGCTAACCGCAAAGAAAATAGACCATAAAGTTTTGAATGCGAAGCAACACAAAATGGAGGCCGAAATTGTAGCTGGCGCAGGTAAAGCTGGAGCCGTAACAATCGCGACAAACATGGCTGGTCGTGGAACCGACATTAAGTTAGGTGAAGGCGTTCAAGATGCTGGAGGTTTGGCAATTATCGGTACGGAGCGTCACGATTCAAGACGTGTAGATAGACAGTTGAGAGGTCGTGCTGGTCGTCAAGGAGATAACGGTTCATCTCAATTCTTTGTCAGTTTGGAAGATGACCTTATGCGTAAGTTCGGGTCAGAACGTATTGCCAAGCTAATGGACCGTGTTGGTTTGAAAGAAGGCGAAGTAATTACGCACAGCATGGTGTCAAAATCTATCGAACGTGCACAGAAAAAAGTAGAAGAAAACAACTTTGGTGTACGTAAACGATTATTGGAATACGATGATGTCATGAATGCTCAACGTAAGGCAATCTACAAGAAACGTAAGAATGCATTGTTTGGTGAACGTTTAGACTTGGATACAGACAACACCTTCTACGATGTTTCTGATTCAATCGTTTATTCTTACGGCGGAACAACGGATTATGAAGATTT
>DDBE01000037.1 GCA_002332715.1 Flavobacteriales bacterium UBA2040 | reverse complement strand
TATAAACGATGAAAAGTGACATTCACTTTTATTAATTAACCGACGGAAGTAGGGTTATTTTTTAAAGGCAGATGGATTTTCTCCACTTATTTTCTTAAACGTCCGATTGAAATACGATAAACTTTCAAAGCCACACCCATAGCAAGCCTCGCTTACATTCTTTCCTGCAAGGAGTAGGAGTTTGGCCTGTGATATTCGATATTGGTTTAAAAAGGACGTAAAGGTGTTTCCACTGTGTTTTTTAAAGTATCTACAAAAAGCTTCTTTGCTGAGATTAACCAATTGCGCCACTTCTTCAACCTTAATTTTTCGGATGTAGTGTTCATCAATAAAAGAATATACCTTTTGTAAGCGTTGCTGCTGCTTTTTATCTGAGGTGTTATATACTGGTTGTTTATGTAAAAGTTCAATCTCTTTACAGGAAGCAAGTGTTTTTAAGATTTGAATAACCGCAATGAATTGATCAAAAGTATTCAACAAATGGAGCTTTTTTATTTGCTCTCCGACAATCTTCTTTGTTTTTCCATAAAAGGCAATCCCGTGTTGTGATTCTTCAAATAAGGTATAAATCCCCGAAAGCTCTTGAACCTGCTTAAAGACCTGTTCTTTAAATGGTGGGCTTATATGCAAAACCTCTTTTCTGTATGCAGTCTTGATTCCGTAATCAAAATTCAAATGTGGAATATTTGATCCAATCAACACCAGGTCGCTTTGTTGGTAATTGGAGCGATGTTTTCCAACGTGTCGAATACCATCTGCTCCTTCAATATATACGAGTTCATATTCTGGATGAAAATGCCAAAAAAACAAGTCATTCAATTTAGGATCATGTAATAATCGAAACGAACTCTTGTCGTCGGGTTGAATATTTTCAAGTTGAATTTTCATTAAATTATCATTTATAGCACTTAATTCATGCAATTTTATCAATATAGTTCAAATTACAATCAATATCAAGGTTGTAGCCTTGTTTTTATACTTATAGATTTGAACTATATGTTTCCAAATTAACTTAAAGGAAGAAGTATGAAGAAAGAAGTAAAAACAACAATGGCTAATAAAGCTCATGAAGAAATTCCAGGAAACCCATCCGTTTCCACCAGCAGCAATCAAAAGCTAAACGACCGTTCGAACGGAAAGCCCTTGCGGGTTTTATCGGAAGAAGATTGGCGGTTTTGGATGCACAATGGATATATCGTAATAAAAAACGCAATTCCTAAAGATCAAGCAAAAGCTACTGCAGATTTTATATGGGAATTTGATGAGAAAGATCCAAACGACCCTTCGACCTGGTATGCAAAACCGAGGGCCGAAATGCAAATGAAGGAATTGGCAGGAACTGGCATGGTCGAAGCATACAACCATCAAACTCTTTGGAACAACCGTCAGATGCAAAAGGTATACGATGCCTTTGTAGATGTATGGGGCACCGAAAAATTATGGGTAACGATTGATCGCGTCAACTTGAATTTTCCACAGCGACCTGGAGAAGAAAAAGAGGGCTTCATTCATTGGGATTACGATCCAGAAACTAGACCCCAAAACGTACAGGGTGTCCTAGCACTTGCCGATCAAATGGACGAAAGTATGGGAGGGTTTCAATGTATTCCATGGTTGTACCGAAATTATGATACTTGGAAATTAACCCAGCCCGAAGACAGACATCGTTTTCAGCCCAATCTAGATTCCTTGCAAGACAAGCTTGTAAAAGTGTTAATGGAAGCTGGAGATTTGCTTATTTTTAATAGTACAGAACCCCA
This sequence comes from Flavobacteriales bacterium UBA2040, assembly GCA_002332715.1. Taxonomy (GTDB): domain Bacteria; phylum Bacteroidota; class Bacteroidia; order Flavobacteriales_D; family Crocinitomicaceae; genus UBA2040. The sequence continues at coordinate 2,405 of DDBE01000037.1, read as the reverse complement.
TGGAATCCGGCCCAACCGATCAGGAAAAAAAGTTAGAATTGCACAGTATATTTCGATGATGCCCGCTGAAGAAGAGAATCAAGAACTCAAAGATTGGAGGATAAATTCTTGGAAGAATAGAGTCGCACCAGTAGGTTATGCCTTTCCTGGTGATCCAAGAAATTGGGAGCAGGAAAAATACAAAACGGCTGAATTGTCCAAATTAGGCAAAAAACTTTTGGGACTAGAGAACTGGTAAAAGAAAAAATAGAACGAAATAAAGGCTTATAACATGCTAACATCAATGAATTTATTAGACATTTTCATCATACTAATCTATTTTGGAATTATTTTGTGGATAGCCCAATGGGCTTCAAAAAATAAAAGTAAATCTAAGGGGGCTGTTGATTATTTTTTAGCTGGTAAAAACTCCGGTTGGATAGTGATCGGAGCATCTCTTTTTGCCTCAAACATTGGATCAGAAATTATTCTGGGAGTTTCGGGTGCAGGAGCTCGAGGTAATATGCCCATGGCAAATTTTGAAATAATAGCATCCCTAGTATTGATAATATTGGGTTGGGTTTTCGTTCCTTTTTATTTACGAACAGGCGTATTTACCATGCCTGAATTTTTAGAGAAAAGGTATTCTGTAGCGTGTCGCAATTACCTTTCAGTAATTTCTATTTTGGCTTATGTAATCACCAAGATTTCTTTAATCATTTTTGCAGGTGCATTGGTGTTCGAAACCATTGGAGTTTCTTTTTGGACCGGTGCAATTATTACTGTTGTCGCAACTGGATTTTATACTGTTTTAGGAGGATTAAAAGCGGTGATTTATACGGATATGGTTCAAGCGTTTATTTTGCTCATAGGAACCCTTTGTGTTACAGGATTTGGACTTTACGCGCTAGGAGGATGGGATAATTTATTGGCCATACTTACCGAAGCTTCCGCAGTAGAAGGAAATCCGCCACGAGAACAGTTTTTTAATCTATGGAGACCCATGGCCGATACAGACTATCCATGGACAGGAATGTTGTTTGGAGCACCTATTTTAGGCGTTTGGTATTGGTGTACGGATCAATATATTGTTCAGCGTGTACTTTCTTCAAAAGACGAAAGCAATGCAAGGAAAGGAGCCTTGTTTGCAGGATATTTGAAACTATTACCCGTATTCATTTTCTTTATTCCGGGTGTAATCGCCTATGCTCTTTTACAAGAAGGAGCCATTGATTTTTCACTTGACAATGCAGATCAAGCTCTTCCAGCTATGATCAACCAATTTCTTCCCACAGGGTTGAAGGGTCTTGCAATTGCTGGATTATTAGCCGCCTTAATGAGCTCGCTTTCTTCAGCATTCAATTCTAGTTCAACATTATTAACAATCGATTTCTATTTGAAATATAAGCCCAACGCATCTCAAAAAGATCTGGTCCGTTTTGGTCAATTTGCTACCGTTATTTTAGTACTAGTTAGTTTGGGGTGGATACCCTTTATGAAATCATTAATGGGCGGGGGAATTTTTCACTACTTACAAAGTGTTCAGTCTTATATTTCTCCACCAATTGCTGCTGTTTTTCTTTTTGGATTATTTTATAAATGGATAAATGCAAAAGGTGCAATTATATCGTTGTGGTTAGGTTTTATTTTTGGGGTTTTCAGATTGGTAACAGAGTTTCTTTCTAATGAAGGAACTATAGTTGTTGCACAAGATTCCCTTTTGGGACTTTTTATAGGCATAAACTTTTTGCACTTTGCTTTATTTTTATTCCTCTTTTGTGGTTCAATTTTAATGCTTGTTAGTAAATTGACAACTCCTCAGCCATTAGAAAAACTAGAATTGGTTACTTTTAAATCAAGGAACCTTAGACCAAAATTCATATGGTCAACAGACATGACTTTAACAGTTGTGCTAATCGGACTTGTATTAATGCTTTGGACGTTGTTTAGCCCTTGGGGAATTGCAAATTAGAAAAACAATAGAGAGAGTGGATTTAGAATTAAAAGAGAAAACGGTTTTTATAACAGGATCTACAGCTGGAATTGGTTTTGCAACCGCTAAAGCATTGCTGAGCGAAGGGGCCATCGTCATCATTAATGGTCGAACTTCTACATCAGTAGAGGCAGCGATTAATCGTTTAGAACAGGCGTTTCCTAACGAAACGATCACCGGTTTATCTGCTGATTTCAGCAAGCAAAATGAAGTGAATAGCCTCCTAGAAAATCTGCCTAAAATAGATATCCTAATCAACAATGTTGGTGTGTATTCTTCCGGTTCTTTTTTTAAGACAGAGGATGCGGAATGGTATCGTCAGTTTGAAGTTAATGTGATGAGTGGGGTCCGCTTATCGAGAATCATTCTACCGAGTATGTTGGCTAATAATTAGGGGGCGGATTTTATTTATCTCAAGCGAATGTGCCAGTCT
>DDBE01000174.1 GCA_002332715.1 Flavobacteriales bacterium UBA2040 | reverse complement strand
CCGTTTCGGTTAGCCGAGACGGGATTTTTTGTACCCATTAAAATATAGAATTAGCGAATCTTACGATCTGGATTATTCTTAATGAACGAACTCCAATTGTTGCCTTTGGTTTTGTTGTTTTCTCCTATGCCTTTTGAATAATGATGACATAGTGCTGCAGCCAAGCCATCAGTTGCATCTAAATATTTGGGGATTTCCTCTAGTTTGAGGATGGTTTGAAGCATGGCCGCAACTTGCTCTTTTGACGAGGCTCCATTGCCCGTAATAGCTTGTTTAATTCTTCGTGGACTATATTCCTCGTAGGGTAAGTTGTATTTGATCGCCGCCGCAATTGCAACGCCTTGCGCTCGACCGAGTTTAAGCATAGATTGTACATTCTTCCCGAAAAAAGGCGCCTCAAGTGCCATTTCATCCGGTTTGAATTCAGCGATCAATCCATCCAACCTTTCAAATATTCGTTTCAACTTGTCGTTTTGTGTCGGCAATTTGTTGAGGTGAATCACGCCAAAATTAATCATCTTAATTTTTTTTCCCTGAATATGGATGAAACCGTATCCGAGAACAGTTGTACCAGGGTCAATTCCAAGAATTATTTTATCTTCAACCATTCAATGCGTTTGGAACTCAAAGCTATAAAAAAAGAAGGGATATTGTTCAAGATCGGGCAAAGCCTTTTGCTGTTTGCTTTTCTTTCCACCTATAAATTTCAAGAGCAATTCAATACCTTAAATGTTTTTCTCTATCAACTAATATATCCGTTTTATATGATTACTTTGCTTTTCGGTGCCTTCACGGCGAAGTTGACTTGGAAAGGAAGAAAAATCTGATCAACGCACAATCAAGTGCGTTTTGTCTTGAAGAATGTTTGCTTTGCTCAAATCCATTTTCTCAAAAGTAAAAGATTCCCCATTCACATCTTGAAATCGATAGCGACCCTTGTCGTTTTTATGGAATTGAATTATTTTCATATCACCGAAATCGTCTCGAAGTTTTATTTCGGTTTTTCCTTGCCCAATTATTTCAAAACTTCGTCTTTCACCCGTTTTTGCTTGTTCTATCCAATAGTTTTGTTGGTTAATGAAAATATAATCAAGTCTATCGGATTGAATAGAAGTGTAAGCACCTTGTAGCTTGTTCACTATTTTCGAATTTGAATTCATTTGAACCATTAGAACAATCACGGATGCGCCGAGTACCACTTTAAAAATTGGCAAATAGACTTTTTTCTCCACAGCTTGGTCGCCTTCTTCCCCAAATCCCAAAAGGAATCGAAAGAGAAAAGTAAAGGTATTCCAATTCAAAGTGAGGAGAGTGCCCAATAATATTAGCGAGAACAATTTTACACCGATATTAAAGGAGAAATTGAGAATTACAATGTAAATGGTGGACAGAAACAAAACTATTAAGCCAAGTCTTCTGGTGCGTTTGAACAATAAGAACAAAGTGGCAGTGACTTCAATTCCACCTGTTAACCAATTGAAAAGACGGGAAGTGCCCATGGTTGTCCAGAAAAGAATGTCCTTGTCTAAATTGCCCACTTCTGTGAACATCAGGTTGCTTTCTGGAGCTGTAAATTGGAGCATCATTAGCTTATCCAAGCCGTATTTTACGAAAATGATAAAGACACAGGCCAAAAGAAAGTAATGTAGCGTTTCGAAAATACGTGATTGAAAACGGTATATGAATTTCTTGAAAACGAAGAAGGAAAGCATTGAAGCAACCAATAATATCGTGATAATGAGAAAAAATCCTTCGCTGTCAGAGAAGATTAGAATTTCACGTTCTGAAAATAATCCAAATATTGCATTCCAAAATGGGAGGAGAAAACTGTTTTTGCATTCCAAAAGTGCCACTTGAAAAGGGCAAAATAGAAAAACAATTGTCCACGTCCACAGAAAAAAAAGGGGTTCTTCGCCTTTCTGCATTATCTCAATTTGATCAGTCCGATGCCCAAAGAAGAGGCTATTATTATACTCAACAAAGTATATTTTCCAAACTTCGATTTTTTATCATTTTTTAGACCAAGATCAATTATCTCTTCTTTGACTTTTTCTTGTCGGATTTCTTTGGGCGACTTTGGGTCTCTTTCTCCAAAACCAACAAATTCAACATCTTTCATGTCATTGGCAAAGTAATAATCGGTATGTAATATTTTGCGCATACTGTCAACCGTCAATTCGGAAGAAAATAAAGGGTGTCGGGTAACCGTATCCGTTCCAGCTCGCCATTTTTCTGTTTCTTGATGCTGGTAACTGTATTCGTTGTAACAAGTTTCCTCTGTCACCATAGCGGCAAGGGTATCATTAATTAGAATTACTTTTCTTAATTCTGAATTACGAACCCATTTTTCAGGAGCCATACCTAAATTCGAGGTGCCTCCGATTATACCTTCCAATTTCAAAAAAGAGGAGAAATTTGTTTTGACACCGTTGTGGCGTTTGAAGGCAATTGTTTTGGTTTGAGAGAAAGAAAGCGACGATATAAAAAGTCCGCTAAGAAGTACTATTTTTTTCATAGTTATGAGGAATGAATTGTTTCTCTTTGGTACATCTTGCTTTTTAATCGGTTCAAAAAAATGTTAAATGAACAACCTCTGGCGGATAAGTAACCGGCTTAATCATCAAAAGAGACGGTGCATCTCCGTAATTTTGTGCAAAACGTTTGTTATGAAATTTCCTGAAAATCAATCTTTGGCTCAATTGGCCGAATTTCTTGGGGTGGAGTATGTTGGTGACCCAAACCATATAGTAAGTGGTATTAACGAGATTCACCGCGTCGTTTCTGGAGATTTAGTTTTTGTAGATCATCCGAAGTATTACGACAAAGCTTTAAAAAGTGCCGCTACGACTATATTAATTGACCAAAAAGTCGATTGCCCGGAAGGGAAAGGATTACTTATTTCTGTGGCTCCTTTTGATGATTTTAATAGAATCACACGTCATTTTAAGCCTTTTAAGCCACAAACACGGTCGATAACAGGAGAGGATTGTGAAATTCATGATACGGCTATGATTTATCCGAATGCCTTTATCGGAAATCGAGTGAAAATTGGCAAAAACTCCATCATTCACTCTGGCGCATCTATTTTGGATGACACCATTATTGATGACAATGTTATCGTTGGTCCAAATTCGGTGATTGGTTTTTCAGCTTTCTATTACAAGAAAAAACCAACGGGATATGAGCGTTTGCAAACCTGTGGTAAAGTGCATTTGCACGACAATGTAGAAATAGGAGCGCTGTGCACGATTGATGCGGGTGTTACAGCAACAACGGTTATTGGAGAAGGAACTAAAATCGATAATCAAGTACAAGTTGGTCACGATACCATGATTGGTAAAAATTGCCTTTTTGCTGCAAACGTTGGCGTTGCTGGTTGTGTTCAAATTGGAAACAATGTTACCCTTTGGGGACAAGTGGGTTGCGCAAGTGACATTACAATTGCGGATAACGTTGTAGTGTACGCACAATCGGGAATTGGAAAAGATTTAGAAGAAGGAAAAACATATTTTGGTAGCCCATGTATCGAAGCGAATGCGAAATTCAGAGAAATGGCGGCCATTCGAAAATTACCGGAATTATTAGAGAAATTATAAAATGCTCGATCGTGAAGTAAAGGTCTTGGAAGGTGAATTGAAAGTAAAGGATTTTAAATTAAATTCTTTGCTAGATCTAACCAATGCCATTAGTTTACACGAAGATGTTTCTACTATTATTGAAATCTTTCAATTCATTCTGCACCAGCAACTCGGACTTCATAAGTTTTTGCTTTTCACAAAGAAAGAGGAGTGGGAATGCACCCTAAGATTAGGTTTTCGTCCCAAAATGAATGAGATTAATGTAGACATGGAACTCGGCAGGTTCAAGGAAATCACAGTTATTGAATCGTCTCCGTCACTTCTTCTTCACGAATTTGATGTTGTGGTTCCAATTACCATGAACGATGCACCAAAAGCGTATTTGCTCCTCGGTAGTTTGGGATTGAACCGCAACTTGAAAGTTTCAGATCATTTGCTCAACATGAGCTTCATTCAGACCTTGGCGAATATTGTTGTTGTGGCTATTGAAAACAAACGAATGGCCAAGCAAAGTGTCATACAGGAACGTATCAAAAAGGAGCTCGAAGTAGCAACCGAAATGCAAAAACTGCTCTTCCCGGAAGATTTACCCACGAACAAGAAAATGGATCTCTCAGCCAAATATTTACCAAGACATGAGGTAGGTGGTGATTATTATGATTTCATTCCTTTGGAAAATGACGAATATATCATTTGTATTGGAGACGTTTCTGGAAAGGGAATTGGAGCTGCAATGCTAATGGCCAATTTCCAAGCGACGATTAGAACCTTGTTTCAATATCAAAGATTAGAACTTGACGAATTGGTGCACGAATTGAACAAGAAAGTGAGTCAAAGTGCCAAAGGCGAGAAGTTTATCACCTTTTTCTTAGCGCATTACAAGGCAACAGATCGGTCCTTGAAATATATTAATGCGGGACACAATCACCCTATTTTAACCAACGGAAAAAAAGCCAAGTTACTCGATAAAGGAACAATTGGTTTGGGAATGATGGAGGAATTACCTTTCGTCAATATAGGTTCCGAAATTCTACCACCAAATACCACGCTAGTTCTTTATACAGATGGAGTAGTGGAGCTTGAAAATCAAAAGGATGAACAATATGGTTTAGAGAATGTGATCAATCATATTCACCGCTTTTACCCACTTGGTATGGAAGATTTAAATTCTTTCATCTTTTCGAAATTAGACGAATATCGAGGTGAATTAGATTATGTAGATGACACCGCGATATTCAGTTGTCGATTTTTTTAGAAAACGGTAAACATAAAAAATCCCCTATCAGCTGAGTCAATATTGGATTTTTATTTAGAGTAAAATTGACTTATTCAATAATCAATTTTTTAGAAACAAGCGTTCCGTTCATGTCAATTACAAGAAAGTAAGAACCACTTTGCCATTCACGAAGACTGATTTTTTCTTCGTTTTTCGTATCGAATTCAGTCATTGATTTTCCTTGCAAATTGTACATTTTAACGATCATATTTCCACCGAACGTGCTGTTGATTGAATAGTAATCGTTTGCAGGATTTGGCGCAATGTTCAATTGATTGAATGAAAGTTCGTCAAGACCAATAACATCTATTAAAACATTGCTGCAAGTCGTTGTTGAATCACAACCAATTGATGCAGTTAAGCAAACATTGTACGTTCCATTTCCGCTATAAACGTGTGTTGGATTTTGTACTGTATTCGTATTTCCATCACCAAAATCCCAGAACCAGCTAGTAGGAGTACCCGTTGTCGTATTCGTAAAGGCTGCAGAAAACATTGTAACAAAACTCGAAAATGCAGCTGTAGGAGCTTGACAAACAGTTGTAATTGTGTTGCAAACAGTATCATTACCACATGCATTTGTTGCAATAAAACATACATTAAAAGTTCCACCAGTTGTATAGGTATGTGTTGGGTTTTGCATCGTACTTGTGGTACCATCACCAAAATCCCAAGACCAGCTTGTCGTTGTTCCCGAAGTCGTATTTGTGAATGTAGCATCTAAACCGCTAACGGAGTTACTAAATGCCGCCGTAGGAGTTGGGCAAGTAATCAATACATTTTGACACAAAGTATCTGCACCACATTGATTGGTTGTAATCAAACACACGTTGTATGTCCCTCCTGAAGGAAAAGCGTGCACTGGGTTTTGTTGGTTGGATGTTGTTCCATCTCCAAAATTCCAGTTCCAAGCTGTAGGCGTGTTAGACGTGAAATCTGTGAACGTCGCTATCAAACCTGCTGAGTTATTTGCCCATCCAGCAGTTGGAGTTGGACAGAAAATCGTAACGTTTTGACAAATAGTATTCGTTCCACAAACATTCGTTGTCGTTAAGCATACATTGTAAGTTCCTTGTGTCAAGTAATTATGCGAGGGGTTTTGGGATGTACTCGTTGTCCCATCTCCAAAATCCCAAGACCATGAGGTTGGCATCCCTGTAGATGTACTTGTAAAATCTGCCGCTAATCCGTTTGAGCTATTCGAGAATCCAGCCGTTGGTGATACACAGGTAACCGCAACAGGTTGACAAATGGTATCTGCTCCACAACCATTCGATGCAATCATACAAACTGTATAAGTTCCGTTTGCGGCATACGTATGACTAGGACTCTGCAATGTGCTTGTATTTCCATCACCAAAATCCCAT
>DDBE01000185.1:6488-13163 GCA_002332715.1 Flavobacteriales bacterium UBA2040 | reverse complement strand
GGCGATTTATTTCAATTGCCCCCCATTATGAAACCGCAAGAATGGTCGATTCTACACAAGTATTATTCAGGCATTCATTTTTTCAATGCACTGGTGATGCAAGAAAAACCGCCTCTATATATTGAGCTGAGTAAAATTTATCGCCAGCAAGATGACGCCTTTATTCAAATTCTGAACAACTTAAGAAACAACACCTTAACGAAAGAAAATATTGAGAAACTAAACAAGCATGTACAACCTAACTTCGATCCCACGAAAGAAGAAGGCTACATTACCTTGACCACCCACAATGCAAAAGCCGACGAGATGAATGCGTCTGCCCTCGCCGCCTTGAAAGGCAAATCAACTAAGTTTTTTGCTGAGGTTGTAGATGATTTTCCCAGTAATTTGTATCCCTTGGAGGAAACGATGGAATTGAAAATAGGTGCTCAAGTAATGTTTATCAAAAATGATTTGAATCTTGAGAAGCGTTTTTACAACGGAAAAATGGCCATTGTTACCAAATTAAATGAAGATGAAATAATAGTAGAATGTATTGAAGATAAACAGGTTATCACTGTAGATACCTATGAATGGGAAAACGTAAAATATTCGACTAATTCCGATACTGGTGAAATTGAAGAAGAAGTAGTTGGAACTTTCGTTCAATATCCATTAAAATTGGCGTGGGCGATCACAGTGCACAAGAGTCAAGGTTTAACTTTCGACAAAGCAGTTCTTGAAGTTTCGCGCGTTTTTGCCCCTGGACAGGCATACGTCGCACTCTCTAGGCTCCGTTCTCTGGAAGGCTTGGTGTTATTATCGCCAATGAAAGTAAATGGATTACAGAACGATGAAAAGATTATTCAGTACTCTTCACAAGGTTATGATCTGGACAAATTACCCAGCTTTTTGGAAGCAACGAGTAATAATTTTCTATTCGACACATTGCAGGGAACATTTGATTGGGTCGATCTTGCAAGTCAATGGCAGTCACATGAAGTGAGTTATATAGCCGCTGCGAAAAAATCGGAAAAGGCAAAAAATCATTCTTGGGCAGCGCTTCAAAAGCAGAATATTCAAAACACGCTTGAGCCCGCCCGAAAATTTAGAAATTTCATTCAAAATCAATTTGCTCAACAAAAAATAGACAAGAATTACATTTTGGAACGCACTGTTGCCGCAACAGATTATTTCTTGCCTCTTTTTGATTCAGTTTACTCTTCCGTTTTGAAAAAAATTGGAGAATTGAGCCGCCTGTCGAAAGTAAAAGATTACCAGGAGGAAATCTATGAATTGGAAGAATCTTTGCTTGAGGTAATTCTTCATCTTAAAAAGAGTAAAATAATTTTGGAAGCAAATGTGAATGGAATGAACCTCACGAAAAAATCCTTTCAAATTCCAGAAATTCAAAATTACAAATGGAACAAAACCGAGGCTATTCGTCAGGAATTATTGAAAAATGCCGATATGTTTGCCGTGGCTGAAGACTTTGACGATGATGTTTTCGTTCGCCAAAAGGCAACAAAGAAATCCAAAGGGAAAAAGGAGCAGACGGCATCTACTTTCGAACAAACCTTCGATTTATACAAGGAAGGTATTTCAATTTCAGATATTGCTAAAAAACGAAAGTTAACAGAACGAACGATTTACGGTCATTTTGAAAAATTAATCATGCTCGAAAAAATCCAGGTGGATGACGTTGTGTCAGCTGAAGTTTTGGAGTTGTTGGATGACCGAATTAATATTCATGATGCAAAAAATCTCACTGAATTGAAAGAACAAGCAGGTGAAGATATAAGTTGGGACGATTTGAGATTGTATCGAGCGGGGTTGTTGCGGTAAAATTAATCTAACTCTTACAACACCTCTATCAACTTCACATCAAAAATCAAAACGGAATTCGCCGGTACCGAACCACTTGAATTTGTGCCATAGCCCAATGCAGATGGAATTAGCAAAATTCCTTCTCCTCCTTCGTTGAACTTTGGAATTCCTTCTGTCCAGCCTTGAATCACTTGTTTTAAGCTAAAGCTGGCGCCTGCAGCGGAACTTTCATCAAAGATACTTCCATCGGTGAAATAACCCCTGTAAGATACTTTAACGGATGAGTTTTCATTGCAACTTGCTCCTATTCCTTGTGTGTTCACCACATAATACAAACCAGTTCCGGTTGCAGTAGCATTCAAATTATTGTCGGTGATATATTGTATTAAAATATCGTCATCAATTTTGGCTTGTTCCGAAGAGGATACTTTTTTACAACCCACAAAAAGAATTGTGAGCAGAAAAAGCGAGAATATTATTTTCATTTCATTCCGATTAAAGTACAGACAAAGCAGCTTTATAATTTGGTTCATTCGCGATTTCAGGCACCAATTCCGTATGCAGAACGGATCCTTTTTCATCCAAAACAACAATTGCTCGAGCATGTAAGTTTTTGAATCCTCCGTCGATTAATTCTACTCCATAATCTCGGCCAAATTGACCAGTTGCAAAGTCCGAAACAGTAATAACATTTTCAATTCCTTCTGCCTCACAAAAACGCTTTTGTGCAAAAGGTAAGTCTCTAGAAACACAAACTACTTTCGTATTGTCCATTTCGGATGCCAATTTGTTGAATGCACGCACAGATGTTGCACATGTTCCGGTATCCACGCTTGGAAAAATATTTAAAATGACCCTTGACCCTTCCATTTCCATCAACGTTAGAACAGATAAATCGTTCTTTTTAAGGATGAATTCTTTTGCCTTCGACCCTACTGCTGGTAGGTTGCCTAATGTGTTGCACGGTGCTCCGCCTAATGCTACTTTTGCCATAATAAATTCTGGATTAAATAATTAATAATTTTGAATTGTGTGATTACGATATTCGTAATTCGCAATTTGTTTAAAGGCCTAACAAAACTGCATGTGGGTCTTTCGCCCCAAACAACATGCGTTCTGGGTTTTCCAGCATCTCTTTTACTTTCACCAAGAAACTAACAGATTCCTTTCCATCGATGATTCTATGGTCATAAGAAAGTGCCAAATACATAATCGGACGAATATGAACCTCTCCATTAATTGCAACTGGACGTTCAACTATATTGTGCATTCCTAAAATTGCTGATTGTGGAGGATTGATAATTGGGGTTGACAACATTGACCCGAACACTCCACCGTTTGTGATAGTGAATGTTCCGCCTGTCATTTGATCTGGAGTGATTTTTCCATCACGGGCCAAAATTGCTAATCTTTTTATTTCTTTTTCGATTTCTGCCAAAGACATTTGCTCTGCATTTCGAACGACTGGCACCATTAATCCTTTTGGAGAGGAAACGGCAATACCAATATCTGCATAGTCGTGGAAAATCATTTCTTTTCCATCAATTTGTCCGTTAACCGCAGGAAACATATACAAAGCTTCCGTTACCGCTTTGGTGAAGAACGACATAAATCCTAAATTTACCTCGTGGTGTTCAGCGAAAGCTGCTTTGTATTTCGCACGCAGATCCATGATGGGTTTCATGTCTATTTCGTTGAAAGTAGTCAACATAGCTGTTTCCGACTTAACGGCAACCAAACGCTCTGCAACCTTACGGCGAAGCATAGACATTTTCTCGCGAGATGATTCTCTCGTTCCACCCCAACCTTGCACAGCCGAAGTGTCGAATCCACCAGCCATAGCCGCTAGTACATCTTGTTTTGTGATACGTCCGTCTTTTCCAGTAGCATTTACTTTGTTCGCTGAAATGCCATTCTCATTCATGATTTTAGCAGCAGCGATAGACGGAGTAGCAGCTGCATAAGATGTCGATTTTTCAGCGACAGGTGCTGGATTCGGTTTTATTTCCTCTTTCTTTATAACTGGCACAGCTACTTCAGCTACTTTCTCTTCCGTTTTTGGAGTTCCAGCAGGTGCTTTCGCTGATGTATCAATGATACAAACTACTTGTCCTACGGCAACAACATCCCCTTCTTCCGCTTTTAAAGTAATTGTCCCGGCTTCTTCAGCAGGCAATTCAAGCGTAGCTTTGTCAGAATCAACCTCAGCAATGGCTTGGTCTTTTTCGACGTAATCGCCATCCGACACCAACCACTGTGAAATTTCAACTTCTGATATTGACTCACCTGGTGAAGGCACTTTCATTTCTAACTTTGACATAATATCTTTTTTAATCGACTATTTAACTTTCACTTTTGCGTAGGAGAATATTTCATCAAACAACGCTTTCAACCTTTTTTCGTGGAGCTGTTTAGACCCTTCAGCTGCGGCAGCTGCTGCTGGACGAGTAATTCCAATAAACGGAATTTCACGCATCGCCATTGCAATATATCGCCAAGCGCCCATGTTATTTGGTTCTTCTTGCGCCCATATAATGTTTTTCGCTCCCTTGTATTTCTTTAAAATAGCATCAATCTGAATTTTCGGTAATGGATACAACTGCTCTAATCGAACAAAGGCCATATTATCTGCACCTATTTCAGCTACTTTTTCGGACATTTCATAGTAGAATTTACCTGAACAGAAAACAACTGAATCTATATCCTTGACCTTTGCTTTCGGATCATCGAGTACTTCTTGAAAAGAACCTTTCGCCATTTCATCCAATTTGGAAACCGCAGAAGGATATCTCAATAACATCTTTGGTGAAAAAACGACTAATGGTTTACAAAAATCGCGGGTCACTTGCCGACGTAATAAGTGAAAATGATTGGCAGGTGTTGATGTATTTGCAACTTGAATGTTGTGATCGGCACACTGTTGTAAGAATCGCTCCATACGCCCAGAAGAATGTTCTGCTCCTTGGCCTTCGTAACCGTGAGGCAAAAGCATCGTCAATCCACTTTGTGTACTCCATTTATCCTCACCAGAGGTGATGAACTGATCAATCATAATTTGAGCCCCGTTGAAGAAATCTCCAAATTGCGCTTCCCAAATTGTTAATCCTTTCGGAGTTGCCAAAGAATATCCATATTCAAATCCTAGGACAGCATATTCTGAGAGCAAGGAGTTGTAAATTGTGAACTTTCCTTGCTTTTTACTTATACTTTCTAAAGTGACGATTTCCTCTTCCGCATCTTCCGTTTTCACAACAGCATGTCTGTGCGAGAATGTTCCTCTTTCCACATCCTGTCCAGAAATACGAACCGGTTTATTCTCGGCAAGAATTGTTGCGTAGGCTAACATTTCTGCTGATCCCCAATCTAATTTATCCTCCGTTATCGCTTTGTATCTATCATCAAAAATCTTAGAAATCTTGCGGAAATATTTTTTTCCTTCTGGAAGAGTGGCCAATTTTTTACCCAATTCAAGTAAGGTGGCTTTCTTCACGCCCGTTTCTGGTGAGTGGTCGAAATCATCCGAATTACTTTTTCGATATCCTTTCCAGGTTGTACCTAAAAAGTCCCAAACGAATGCTTTATCCACTTTTCTAGAAATCTCGAATTCAGACTCCAGCTCATCGTTGTATTCCTTTTCTAAAGCTTTCACCTCAGACAAAGTAAGATGTCCTTGTTCTATCAATTGGTCTTGATAAATCTTTTTGGGATTCGGGTGCTTTGCAATTAGATTGTACAAGTTGGGTTGCGTGAACTTAGGCTCATCGCCTTCGTTATGTCCGTATTTTCGGTAGCACAATAAATCAATAAATATATCTCTATGGAATTTTTGACGATACTCAATCGCCATGTGAATCGCTTGCACCACGGCCTCAACATCATCACCATTAACGTGAAAAACAGGACACAAAGTCGCTTTAGCCACATCTGTGCAATAGGTAGATGATCTTCCGTCTAAATAATTAGTGGTAAATCCGACTTGATTATTCACAACAATATGGATTGTTCCACCAGCGCGGTAACCATCCAATTGCGCCATTTGAACAATTTCATAAACGATTCCCTGACCTGCAACGGCAGCATCCCCGTGAATCATTACTGGACAAACCTTCGATTCATCCTTGTGCACGTGGTCAATTTTAGCGCGAGAAATACCTTGAACTACTGGATCGACGGCTTCCAGGTGACTAGGATTTGGCGAAAGTGTTAATCCGACTTTCTTTCCATTTCTCGTTTTGATATGAGATGTAAATCCTTGGTGATATTTCACGTCGCCATCAAAGTCTTTTTCGTCGAATTCTTTTCCTTGAAATTCGGAAAGTATATCGTGAGCAGGCTTTTCGAAAATATTGGTCAAGGTATTAAGTCGACCGCGATGTGCCATTCCCATGATAAAATACTCTACACCAAGATCCGCACCCCTTTGTATCAAAGAATCCAATGCCGGAATCAGTGCCTCCCCTCCTTCAATCGAAAACCGTTTTTGCCCAACAAATTTCTTTCCTAAAAAAGATTCGAAAGCGGTAGCTTGATTTAATTTTTTAAATATTTCGAGCTTTTCTTCTTTCGAATATTTCGGGCGATTGGCCAATTCAATTTGATTTCGAAACCAGAGTTGTCTTTCCGGATCTCGCATGTATATATATTCGATTCCAATGGAAAAACAGTAGGTCGCTTCTAGATCATCAATAATTTCTCTTAAGGTAGCAGGACGACCGAGCCCTACCTCTTCCCCCGATTGAAAAACCGTATCTAAATCTGATTCTTCCAATCCAAAATTGGAGATTTTTAAGGTAGGCGTATACTTTCTTCTTTCGCGTACGGGATTCGTTTTTGTAAATAAATGCCCCCGAGTTCTATACCCAATGATAA
>DDBE01000185.1:1730-6076 GCA_002332715.1 Flavobacteriales bacterium UBA2040 | reverse complement strand
CCAATGTCAACGTTTTCAGGGTTTTCGCGGTACGTATCGTACAGATTTTCTATCGCGTTGATATCTGCATTTCCGACATAAGAAACTTTATCCATAGTTCTTGAGCTCAATTTGCTAGTACAAATTTAATTATTTATACACTTAATAAGCATAAAAATCAACAATTTGACTTGCCCAAAGATAATGCTAATGCCCAAGTTTATCTTGCTACATGAAAAGGTTTATGAAGATTTTAACTTTAATAAATAATCCTGTTAAAGTTTCTACTCTCGTTCATTTAACATATATTTGATTAAACATTTAAAAACTTTATTATGAAAAAACTTTTACTTTCAATTACGGCTATCTTAGCTGTAACACTTACTAACGCGCAGAATATCTACATCGCATCTGACTCCGCAGCTTTATCTATGTGGGTACCTTACGATATTGATGCCGATGCGAATAACTGGACTATTGAGAATTTGACAGGTGGAGGCCAGGCTTTATCTCCACAAGGTTGGATGTTGAGATCTGAATCGTATATCAACGGAGTAGGGCCATTAACTCCAGATAATTTAATTATTTCCCCATCAATTGATTGTTCATCGAATGCATCTGTGTTTTTAACATGGGGTGCGGGTTCAAACGAAACGACGGCTTCAACGTATTTTGAGGAGTACTATTCTGTTTATGTAGTGAACAATCCAGCAACATTATTATCGGGAACTTACCCTCCAGCTATTTATGAAGGTGCACTTCCAGCAGGAGCAATGATGGATTGGAAAAGCATTGATATTTCTACAGTTGCAGCAAATCAAGCATCTGTATACATCGTTTTCCGCCACCACAACTGTACAGATGAATTCCAATTGTACGTTGATGGAATTCAGTTGACATCAGGAGTTTTAGGATTAGAAGAAGCGACTGTTGAAGCTTCAGCTTACCCGAATCCAGCGAATTCAATTTTGAATATTGAAACTACAGGAGCTGCAAACACAGTTTCTATCATCTCTATGGACGGTAAAGTTGTTTCTACAACAACAATGTCTGGATTAACCGGATCTGTTGACGTTTCAAACTTGACAGAAGGAGTATACTTCTACGAAGTTGCTGCTGACAATGGAGCGATTATTCGCAACACATTTGTTAAGAAATAATCTTAGTATTATTCTTTAAAAGAAAGGCGGCTTCGGTCGCCTTTTTTATGCGCTCTATTTTAATCTTTAATACACTTTTATGTTTGATTCTGTTTTCTGAGAAGAAGTTTCGCGCAACAGTTTAATTCACTTTTAAATATCCAGCCAACCATTTATCCGATCTATACTGACCCGCAAGGTAAATGGTTGAGTCCATTTCTTTCGCTAAAGTGGCTGCATAAATCAAGACTTGAATAGATTCCTTTTCAAAACTAAGAGCATTAATGTTGTTCTGAAAGTTTACAGCATTTTAAATTAAGTTAAAAGCGAAAGTGAGCAAAGAAGACAAAACCCGATAAAATCATGTAATTATCTAACATCGCCACCCTTGCCAAAATCTTTTTCTGGAAACATAAAACTCAATTCGCCGTTTTCATTTTCGGCCATTAAAATCATGCCTTGCGATTCTACTCCACGAATTTTTCTTGGCGCGAGGTTTATCAAAACTTGAACCGTTTTGCCAATGACTTCTTCCGTAGAATAATGTTCCGCAATACCAGAAACTATGGTTCTTTGATCAATTCCCATGTCTACGGTCATTTTCAAAAGCTTGTCCGCTTTTTCAACTTTTTCAGCCGTAAGAATTTTTCCTAAACGGATATCTAGTTTAGAGAAATCATCGAATGTAATTTCATCTTTTTGAGGTTCAAAATTACTGTTCATGGGGTTTTTTAATTTGAGGATTTCATTCTCAACCAATTCATCTTCAATCTTCGGGAATAAAATAGTTGGTTTTTCAGTGGAATGTCCAGCGGGTAATAGATTCATATCTCCAGCTGAGCTATACTTCGTTGATTTGAAATTTAAAAATTCACTTAACTTTTCTGCTGTTACAGGTAAAAAAGGTTGAAATACGATACTCAAGTTTGCTGTGATTTGCAGCGCAAAGTTCATTATGGTTTTGACTCTTTCTTCGTCCGTTTTAATTAATTTCCACGGTTCTGTTTCAGCCAAAAATTTATTGCCAATTCGCGCCAAATTCATCGCTTCGGCCTGAGCATCGCGCAATTTATAGGCATACATCAATTCTTCAATTCGTTTTGCAGAATTTTGAATATCGACAATCATATTCTCATCTTCGGTAGTTAAATTTCCTCTTTTAGGAACCTTACCATCGTAGTATTTTTGGGTTAAAACAAGTGCGCGATTAACGAAATTCCCAAGAATATCTGCTAATTCAGAATTAATTCGTGTTTGGTATTCTTTCCAGGTAAATTCACTGTCTCTATTTTCTGGAGCAATTGAAGTCAAAACATATTTCAACTCATCTATTTTGTTTGGGTAACTTTCGATGTATTCATGCAACCAGACCGCCCAATTTCTCGAAGTTGAAAATTTATCTCCTTCGAGGTTCAAAAACTCATAGGCAGGAACATTATCTGGCAAAATTAAATCGCCATGATCCTTGAGTAAAATCGGGAAGATAATCGCGTGAAAAACGATATTGTCTTTACCTATGAAGTGTATTAACTTACGATCACCTGTCCAATAGTCTTTCCAGTTTTTATCATTGTCGAGCGCCCATTGTTTGGTAGCGGATATATAACCAATCGGCGCATCCAGCCAGACATACATTACTTTTCCCTCTGCACCAGGTAAAGGAACCTTTACGCCCCAATCCAAATCACGTGTCATAGCACGGGGACGCAAACCACCATCAATCCAAGACATACATTGACCGACAACCTGATTTTTCCATTCTTTGGGTTTATGCTGCTGCACACCATCCAAGATTCCATTTTCTATCCATTCCTTCAACCAGACTTCGTGGTTTTCCATTGGTAAATACCAATGTGAAGTCGATTTCATTTTGGGTGTTTTCCCGCTTAGTGTGGATATTGGATTTATTAATTCTGTCGGGCTAAGTGCAGACCCACATTTTTCACATTGATCGCCATAAGCAGACGGATTTTGACATTTTGGGCATTCACCAGAAATATATCTATCCGCTAAAAACTGATCGTATTCTTCATCATAATATTGTTCAGAAGTTTCTTCAATAAACTTTCCTTTATCGTGCAAAACCTTAAAAAAGTCTTGACTAGTTTCATGATGGATTTTTGTTGAAGTCCTATGAAAAATGTCAAACGATATATCAAAATCCGAAAAAGACTTCGCGATTATCCCGTTGTATTTGTCCACTATCTCTTGTGGTGAAACACCCTCTTTTTTCGCACGGAGCGTTATAGCGGCTCCATGTTCATCACTTCCAGAAATAAAAGCGACATCATGACCCTTCATTCTTAAAAATCGCACAAAA
Organism: Flavobacteriales bacterium UBA2040; assembly: GCA_002332715.1. GTDB lineage: Bacteria > Bacteroidota > Bacteroidia > Flavobacteriales_D > Crocinitomicaceae > UBA2040. The sequence continues at coordinate 2,638 of DDBE01000185.1, read as the reverse complement.
ATATCGGCTGGTAGGTAAACACCGGCAACATGTCCTAAATGAAGGGGTCCGTTTGCGTATGGCAATGCTGCCGTAACGGTGTATTTGGCTATACTCATAATTCGTTTCTCAATTTAAACGTAAAGATAAGGAATTAAAACGCTCTTTCATTCTGTAAAATCATCGTTTAAAACAGGGTGAAAACATGACAAATATCACATTACGGAATGAAATCTATCATATTCTCTTAAGCCACTATGTCCGTTTTTTGTAAAAACGAGAAATTATGAAACCAAACATGAATGGTACAGATATAAAACTACACCATATTATTGGACTGCTTTGCTTTGTCCTACTTTTTAACATTTCCAGAACATCAAGCCTAAATAGAATGCATAATGGAGTGTTAATTAAGCAAATTTCACTTCGTAAAATAAAAGCATTGAGCCCGTTAATAACATTACTTCTAAAACGTAAAAAAGCCCAAACTTGCATTCGGGCTTTCTAAAAGAAATTGAACTCTCTTGTTAATTTTTCTTCGACTTACTATCAAATGCTTCCATACATGCCGCTTGCTCCATTTCAGAACACCCTTTATCCGCACACATTTTTATGCATTCTTCTTTGCTCATTCCTTTCTTAATTGCTTCTTCTGCGCAAGCAACTCCTTTTGAACAACATGCTTTTTCTTCATCGTTTTTGCAATACGCTTTTTTATCCGAATGAGCGCAAGCTGCTTTGTCCTTCATACAACATGCTTTATCGCCTCCTGCTATGAATGCTTCCATTCCATGACCACGTTTTCCATTTTCATCTGAATGACCGTCTCCAATGATTGGAGCAATCACCAAACCGATCAAACACGTCAACTTAATCAAGATGTTCATCGAAGGACCTGAAGTATCTTTGAATGGATCTCCAACTGTATC
>DDBE01000185.1:0-1470 GCA_002332715.1 Flavobacteriales bacterium UBA2040 | reverse complement strand
GCCGCTTTGTGCGCTTCAGAACCTTTGAACGTCATTTCTCCGTCAACCATAACTCCAGCTTCGAATGATTTCTTAGCATTATCCCATGCACCACCAGCGTTGTTTTGGAAGATTGCCCAAAGAACACCCGATACAGTAACCCCTGCCATATAACCTCCAAGCATTTCAGCAACAATCAAGTTGTTCATTCCAAATGCCAATGGAAGGAAAGCAATAACCAAAGGGAAACCAATTGTCAAAACGCCTGGCAACATCATTTGTTTCAATGAAGCTTTTGTAGAAATGTCTACACATTTGTCGTATTCTGGTTTTCCAGTACCTTCCATAATTCCGGGAATATCTCTAAACTGACGACGTACTTCTTGTACCATTTCCATGGCTGCTTTTCCTACTGCATTCATTGCCAAGGCAGAGAATACAACTGGAACCATTCCTCCTACGAATAACATCGCCAGAACGGGTGCTTTAAAGATGTTAATACCATCAATTCCAGTAAACGTTACGTAAGCAGCAAACAAAGCCAAAGATGTCAGGGCCGCAGATGCAATCGCAAATCCTTTTCCTGTTGCAGCAGTTGTGTTACCTACTGAATCCAAAATATCTGTTCTTTCACGAACGATTGGCTCTTGCTCACTCATTTCAGCAATACCTCCTGCGTTATCTGCAATCGGTCCGAAAGCGTCAATTGCCAATTGCATAGCTGTAGTTGCCATCATTGCTGATGCCGCCATCGCTACTCCGTAGAATCCTGCAAATGCATACGATCCCCAAATTGCACCAGCAAACAAAAGAACCGTTGGGAAAGTAGAAATCATACCTGTCGCTAAACCAGCGATGATGTTTGTTCCAGCTCCTGTAGAAGATTGTTGAACGATTTTCAAAATTGGTTTTTTACCCAATCCAGTGTAGTATTCTGTAACTGAAGAAATAACAGCGCCAACGATCAAACCAATAATAGTTGCTCCGAAAACACGCATCGCTGAAATCTCTTTCGCTGCTTCCCCAAAGAAAGTCATCGTCATTGTTTCAGGCAACATCCAGTTTACCAAAACAAAACAAGAAACAGCTACCAATGCGATAGAAACCCAGTTTCCAACATTCAATGCACCCATTACTTGTTTTTCTTTCGCATCGTTTGATTTGATTTTCACCAACATCGAACCAATCATTGAAATGATGATTCCAACACCAGCGATCGCCATTGGCAATAAGATCGGTCCCATTCCGCTGAAAGCATCAACAGCACCATTGTCTCTAATCACATAGTTCCCTAATACCATTGCTGCCAAAACTGTGGCTACGTACGAACCGAATAAATCCGCACCCATACCTGCTACGTCACCTACGTTATCTCCAACGTTATCTGCAATAGTCGCAGGGTTACGAGGATCATCTTCTAGAATACCAGCTTCTACTTTACCTACAAGGTCAGCTCCTACATCGGCAGCTTTGGTATAAATACCACCAACA
>DDBE01000148.1:6971-13367 GCA_002332715.1 Flavobacteriales bacterium UBA2040 | reverse complement strand
ATGTTGTGTGGAGCTATGAAAACATCGCTTTCATTTTCGTCAACACTTACAAATCCAGCACCACGCATAGTTGTGTCAAGATATCCAACGACGAAATTTCCATCGGAATTATTTAGTTTATATTGACCATGAGAAACAGCCTTCAAGTAATTATCTTTACTGTAATCTTGGAGGATATTGTAAGTTAGTTTTCTCAGCGCATTTTCTTTTATTTCAAGAGCAGCGCATATTTGTTGATGTGTAAAAACTCCAGTTGAGTTCTTTTCAAAAAAGCGACGAATAAGATTTTGAAGGCTTGATTTGTGTTTTTTTGATTTGTCTTTCTTTTTACGAGACATATAGTTTATTGTAATTTATGCGAATTTACGATTAATTAGCAGGACGAATGTAGCTGTTTAAACAAGTGTTTGTTAATTTTGTTATATTAACGAAAGCACTCACTCATGAATAAGAAAGTAGAAAAAGCGTTGAACGCTCAAATTATAAAAGAATTATCTTCCTCACAGTTTTACCTTGCAATGGCTTCTTGGGCTGAGTGCAATGGTCTAAGTGGAACCGCGAAGTTTATGTACCAACATTCGGACGAAGAAAGATTTCATATGTTGAAATTGGTCAAATTCATCAACGAAAGAGGAGGACAAGCGGTAATTCCAGCTACAGAACAACCGCCAGTTGAGTTTAAAAACCTCGAAAAAGTCTTCGAATTATTATTGGAGCACGAACTTGAAGTAACGGCGAGCATAAACAATATCGTGGATATTTGTTTGAAAGAAAAAGATTACACGACCCACAATTTCATTCAATGGTATGTAGCGGAGCAACTAGAAGAAGAAGCATTGGCAAGAACAATTTTAGATAAAATTAGACTCATTGGCGGCGACAAAGGCGGAATGTATATGTTTGATAGAGATTTAGAAAATTCAGCTATCAACGGTGTTCCAGCAACGGGTGCCACTCCGGCGAATTAAACGGCGCTTTTTCATTACATAAATTTGTGTTACTTTGTTAAAAAATCGCCCAGCGGATATGATACGAAGTAGCACTTTTTTGTTTTTATTGCTTTTCGTTTCTGCGTTTAGTTTTTCGCAGACGGCTTATCGTTTCCGAAATTTTACGATTACCAGCGGGCTTTCTCAAGGTGCGGTTACGACTATTCAACAAGATTTCACGAACGCGCTTTGGATAGGGACCCAAGATGGTCTCAACAAATTTGATGGCTATGAATTTCAGGTTTTCAATTCGGACGACACCGAAGGTTTAGAAAGTGAATTCATCAAGTGTTCTGGAAAAACGACCGATGGAAGGTTGTGGTTTGGGACGAACAATGGACTTACTGCTTATGACCCTCGATTAGAAACTTTTAAAACGCACAATTTAGGTCAAAATGTAGCCTTACAAATCGATGACATTTGGGTTTCTGACGAACAAGACATTTGGATGGCGAGTTCCTCGCATGGTATACAGCGCTTCAATACAAAAACCAAAAAGTTTGAGGCGTTTAAACGACGGCCAGAGCTGCAAAACGCCATTAATATTCTTGTTCTCAGCCCAACAAAAGTGTTGGTAAACACGAAGGATAACGGTATATACCTATGGAATCCAATTACAAACAACCTAAAACTGTTGGAATTTCCTGGGGAAGGAGTTTATCCCACAGTAAATAGAATTGTGAAAATAGGTGAGAATCGTATTTTTCTTGCGACGAATCAAGGGGTTTTTAGTTATTATGAAAAACAAAATAAGCTATATGAAAGCTTCGGAGAACTGAGCGAAACTTTTGGAAGACTGAACATAACTGATCTTTATTTAGAAAAAGGTTCTTGGTTTTTTACGTCAGCAAATGAAGGTCTGTTTACCCTTCAAAATGACGGAACAATATTTAATAGCTCACAAGATATATACCAAAAACACGCCCTCCTTTTCAACGAAATAAACATTTTGTTTAGAGACAAAGCAGGTACGTTTTGGGTTGGGACTCAACGCGGACTCAGCAATTTCGAAGCAGTCACAGACGGCTTTTATAGTGTAGGCCCAATGACCGATTTAAAAAAAGGACTGCCTAATGCGAGCGTTTGGTGTTTTGGTGAAGACCCTACAACTGAATATTTATTTATAGGAACGGACAACGCTCTTTCTAGGTACAACAGAGTAAAAAGCGAGTACGAGCATTATTATAGAAATCAAAACGATATAGGACGAGGAGAACGAAAGGAGAGCTCCATTTTTGCAATACATGTAGTCAACGCAAATCAAGTTCTAGTTGGTTGCGTTGATGGATTATATGAGTTAAACATTAAGCAAGGCAGTTATAGTTTTACACCTATTTACACTGCAAAACAGGGCGGACCTAACAAAGCGTGGATTTATTCCATGGACGATTGGCGAGAAGACAAAATCTTTTTAGGAACAAAGGCGGGTGTTTTGTTGTATGACAGAGCGAAGAAAACAATTCAAGAGTTTAATCACGACTCAAAGAAGAGAAATCGTTCGATAACTGCTGGGGCATGTAGAGTTGTATATAAAGACATTAATGGTAAAATGTGGTTTGCAACAAGTGGTGGTGGACTCAATTATTTGAATGAATCAGAGGAAACTCCGCACATACGTCCGTACGAACGGAATGATATTTTGGCTAAATACACCAAAGATAACATTACGAGTATTTTGCATAAAAACGCTGATGAATATTGGTTAGGAACCCTAGGGTCTGGAGTATTGATGCACAATATGGAAACGCGTGAAACGAAAGTGTTCGATAAAAACTCTGGCCTTCCAAATAATGTGGTTTGCGGGATTCTTGCTGATGATCAAGGTTTAATTTGGCTCAGCACGAACAAAGGTCTTTGCAAGTTAGATCCAGGGACAGGAATGGCAATTAACTTCACAGAAGTAGAGGGGTTAATGAGCGACGGAATGAACGCTGGAGCGTATATGAATTCGACATCAGGCAAGCTGTTTTTTGGGGGGATTTATGGATTTAATTACTTCGACCCAAGAAGTTTGTCTTATCAAAGTCCTGATATAACAGTACAGTTTTCAAGAATTAAATTAGAGCAAGAATGGTTAAAACCGTCTAAAGCCAGTGACATATTAACAAAACCACTATCGCTTGTTGATGAATTGGTTTTGGATAGAAACCAACGCAGTTTTACGATACGCTTTCAGCCCTCAGACATGTCCAATCCCGAATTGGTTCAATACAAGTACATACTAGAAGGCTCGAATGAAGGTGAAATCTTTTTAGGGACGGATAATGAAATACACTTTAACTCCTTGAATTATGGGAGCTATATATTGAAGGTATACGCGAGAAAAGGTTCGGGCGCCTGGTCGAAAACGCCAGCGGTGATGAAAATTATTGTTGAATCGCCATTTTGGTTACGTTGGTGGTTCTATGTGATTTGTGGAATTTTAGCTGCAATTCTTTTGTTTGGTTATTTGAGATATAGATTAGAATCAGAAAGACTCGAACAATTGAGGCTAGAAGAAAAAATTCAAGAAAGAACAAAAGAAATTAGAACTCAAAATGTTCAAATTGAGATTCAGAAAAAACAGATTGAAGAAGAGCGGAATAAGGTATTGGAAAAACAACGACTTCTCCAAATTGAAAAAGATAGAACAGAAAGTTTGCTGACAAATATTATTCCAACCGACACTTTAAATGAGCTTAAGAAAAAAGGAAAAGCAAAAGCACGCGCATACAAAAAAGTGAGTGTTATTTTTAGTGATTTTGTTGGGTTTACAAAGATTTCTGATAAGCTGAAACCAACAGAGGTCGTTGAACAATTGGATTTCTTTTTTACCAAGTTTGACCATATTATAGAACAAAACAATATCGAAAAAATTAAAACAATTGGGGATGCATACATGGCAGCTGGCGGTGTGCCAGCTCGCAACAACTCCAATCCAATTGAGGCGTGTTTGGCAGGGCTTCAAATGCAAGATTTTGTAACAAATCACATGAAAGCCGAGAAGAAAAAAGGCGAACAAACCTGGAAACTTAGATTAGGAATAAATACAGGTGAAGTCACGGCAGGAGTTATAGGAAGCAAGAAGTTTGCGTATGATATTTGGGGAGCCTCGGTGAACAAGGCACAACAAATGGAAACTTTAGGAGAGCCTGGTAAAGTAACCGTAACTGGAAATACACACGAATATATTAGTTCGTTTTTTGATACCACCTACAAAGGAAAAGTTGAATCAAAGAGTAAGAATTTGCTCGACATGTTCACAGTTGATCGAATTAAAACCGAATTGTCCGAAGGAGGAAATGGGGTTTATCCGAATGAAAGGTTCAAAAAAGTGCTTGATTTAATTATTTATAGTGGAATTAATTATTTCAAAGCAGAACAAAAAATCACACAATTACTGAAAGACAAGCTGGATAGCGGATTGTATTATCACTGTCTTGAACACACCCAAGATGTGGTGCGGGCCGCCGAATCTATTGCCGAACAAGAAGGCATCACAGATGAAGGCCTCTATTTGCTCAAAACAGCATCGAGTTATCATGACGCTGGTTTCATAGAAAAGTACGATAACAACGAGCCTGTTGGGGCAAAAATGGCGGAAGAAATTTTACCACAATTTGGTTACACTAAAGAACATATTGATAAAGTCAAAGAGTTGATTTTCGTTACTAAAATTCCGCACAACCCAAAAAACAAGCTCGAAGAAATTATGTGCGATGCAGATTTAGATTACCTTGGGCGTGATGATTTCCATGAAATTTCAGATCGTTTAAAACGGGAATTGCAGGAAAGAGGTAAAATCAAAAACAGCCGCCATTGGGACGAAGTTCAGGTGTCTTTTTTTAAGTTGCACAAGTACTTTACCGATACGTCTATTCGGTTAAGAGATAAAAAGAAACAGCAGAATTTAATAGAGATTAAAGAGCGCTTAAAGATGGATGCATATTTGGATTAATTGATCATTGACCCAGGTTAATTTGTCCGAAAGAACTCCGAGTCAAAACTTTATGAGAACAAAACACTTGTTCCATAGGGTGAATCCATAGGGTTAACAATTAAAGTCGAAATTCCAGCTTCGTTGTTGATAATGTATGGTTCATGACCAGAGGTAAGTGTGCCAAACAAACTGTTTTTGTGAAGGTTCATAATGGCAATTAAGTCTGATTTTGTTTCAATTGCGTGTTTCACAACTTCTTCGTCAAACCCAGAAGAGCTGACGGATCTAACCGTGATTTCGATTTTTCTTTCCGAGAAGAATTTTTGAGCAAATTGAATATTAGCTTCTGTTTTATGACGCAAGAATTCATCGGTTTCCTCAGGAATAATAACATGAACTCTTGATTTGAAATACATGGCTAAATCAGCCACAATCGTCAATTTTTGCTTTGATTCTTTTTCAAGATCTAAAGGCACAACGATATCATCATATCCTGTTGGTTGTAATTCACCTTTTTGTACAATAATAAAAGGAACCCTAGAGCTAGTTACTACTTTTAATGCATGAGAACCCGTTACATGTTGCCACCCTCTGGTTCCGTGAGTGCCCATAAAAATAAGCTCAGCATGATGTTCGGCTGCAAATTCACCAATATCTTCGAAAATACTACCCACTCTCACGTAGGGTTCTACCTCAGTATTTCTTTCGTATTTTAAAATATGTTTTTTAAGCTCTTTTTGAGCGCCAGCGATATCTTTTTGTTTGGGAACAACATGAAGCACGTAAATTTTTGCTTCCATAGTGCTAGCTGTCGTAACTGCGTGTTGCAAGGCTAAGTCTGCTACAGGGGAAAAATCGTAAGGGACAACAAAGGTTTTCATCGTGTTATAATTAGTGTTACAAATTTAAGCAATTAAACCCACAAAAGAGCCAAGGGTTGCTTAATTTAATAGCTTTCAGTGGTTTTGATAAAATAAAACTAACTTTGAATAAGTGTTAAAAAAAGCAAGGGCATGCCGATAATTGGTAAACTGATAAAAAAAACAACCGCTTTATCTTATAAGCGATCGCAGAATAAAACGAAGGAGTATTATCATCAAGTAATTACCCTTGTTAAGCTTTTGGAGAGAGCGAAGAACACGAAATTTGGAAAACGATATCGTTACAAGAATATATTGAATGAAGAGGAGTCAGTCGATGCGTTTCAAGCCTCAGTTCCAATAACAGAATACAATGATTTTCACGACAACTGGTTAAAAGATTGCATAGACGGAAAGCGCGATATTATTTGGCCAGGAAGAATCCGTCATTACGCACTTTCTTCCGGAACAACAGGTTCACCAAGTAAGAGAATTCCAGTCACAATTAACATGATTCGATCCTTTCAAAAGACGACGATAAAGCAGTTGACAATATTGCATGAACTTGAATTGACGGAAGAGTTTTATCAAGCGGGAATTTTAATTGTCGGTGGATCCACCAAATTGG
>DDBE01000148.1:5602-6587 GCA_002332715.1 Flavobacteriales bacterium UBA2040 | reverse complement strand
AGGACACAAAATCACTAAACTCCAAAACTGGGAAGAGAAATTGGAGTTAATGGTGGAAAAGGCTCCCGAATGGAACATTGGAGTCGTTGCAGGAGTGCCAACTTGGTGCATTTTTTTGATAGAAAAAATAATTGAACGATACCAGCTCAAATCGATTCATGAGATCTGGCCCAACTTTCACGTGTATATGCACGGTGGAGTTTTTATGAAGCCTTATTTACCAAGAATCAATAAAGTTTTGGGCGATAAAGTACATTGTCTCGACACGTATTTGGCTAGTGAGGGATACTTCGCCTATCAAGCGGCAACAGACAGAGAAGGCATGGAGCTGTTGTTAAACAATGGAATTTTCTTCGAGTTTATTCCTTTTAATTCTGATTATTTCACAGACGATGGATCCTTGAGAAATCCACATCAAGCCTTTACCTTAAACGAAGTGGAAGAGGGAGTAGATTACGCGATTGTTATTTCAACAAATGCTGGGCTCTGGCGCTACATGATAGGCGACCTTGTTCGTTTTGTTGACAAAGACAATTATGAGATTATTATAACAGGTCGAATTCGTCAATTTGTCAGTTTGGTAGGAGAGCATTTGTCGTTAGACAACATCAACAATGCCATTCAATATGTGGGAGAGCGTTATTCATCTGATTTGAGCGAGTTTTGTTTGTACGCAGATGGCGATGAATTAAGGCATTATTGGTTTTTGGGATCCTCGGGTGACTTGAACGAAGAAGAGGTAATGAAGTCAATTGACAAAGAAATTTGTAATTTAAATGATGACTATGCTTCGTCGCGAAAATACAATTTGAAAGATCCTGTTTTGAAAATCATGCCAAATGAAACATTTTACGAGTTTATGAGCAGCATCGGCAAATCAGGTGCTCAGAATAAATTTCCTAGAGTGTTGAATGGTAATCAAACAAAGCTTTGGATGGACTTTCTTTCATCGAAAAACCTACTTTAATTTTTTTAGCGCTTTCGC
>DDBE01000148.1:4762-5252 GCA_002332715.1 Flavobacteriales bacterium UBA2040 | reverse complement strand
GTAGAACTTGTAATTTAAAAGTTGGTTTTCTCCTAAAATAACAATAGCCAAGAAAATCGTGTAAACAGGCTCCATGTTGATGCTCAAGGAAACAGTGAAAGCGCCTAAACGTTTTACTAAGTCTACCACAACTAAAAAAGCAAAAGAAGTACAAACGATACCCAAAAACAGGAGCCATAAAAAGTCAGAAGTGGTCATAACGAATAAAGAAGAATTAAAATCTCCTTTTGCAATTAAGTAAATCGACAAGAGAAAGAAAGCCACAAAAAACTCAATTAAACTGATCGTGGATGATTTGTTCGTTTGAACCAGTCGAGCGTTAAAAACAGCAAAAAGTGAGGCAAATAATGCAGACAATAATCCAACAAACAAGGCGAGATAGTCCTTCGTGCTAAAATCGCCGGAAACGAAAATTAGCGCAGCAATTATCAAAAGACCAAACATAAATTCTGTTTTCAAAAAGCGTTTTTTCATGATAATTGGTTCCAAC
>DDBE01000148.1:0-4389 GCA_002332715.1 Flavobacteriales bacterium UBA2040 | reverse complement strand
ACCGACAAAAGCGCCAACTCCGATTATTCCAAACAACTGTTTTCGGGAATGAACTTGGAATTTCCATTTACGGATCTTGAGAAAAAGCCAAAGCGCAACAAAAGCAATAAGCAAGCGCCACCAGACGATGACCATGCTGTCGAGCTTGATGAGCTTACCCAAAATACCCGTAAACCCCCATAAAAAAATGATGGCATGCAACAAGATGTGATGTCTGAGATTTTTTAGCATTTTTAAATTGAGCGATTTAAAGCGTGTAAAAATAAAGAAGAAAAAGATGAGGTCGACAAAAACTGTTGATAAGAGCGTAAAAGAATAGAAATTGAAGTCTTTGCGAGGCGAGGAATTTGGTTAATTTTGGAATATGCAATTTAGTGAAGTAGTCGGCCAAATAGACTTGAAGAAAAGAATGATCAACGAGATCCGTTCTGAGAAAATGAGTCATGCCCAATTATTTTTAGGAAAAAACGGATACGGCAACTTAGCTTTAGCCTTGGCCTACACTCAATATTTGTTTTGTGAAAACAAAAGCAAGGAAGATTCTTGCGGCGTTTGCGCTTCTTGTTCTAAAACCAAACAGCTTATTCACCCCGATGTACATTTTGTTTTTCCAACCGTTCAAGCCATATCAAAGACCAGCGATGGAATGATTTCGAATTGGCGAGAAGCGGCTGGAACGTCGCCTTATTTCAATCTGAACGATTGGATAAATTATACTGACAAAAAAGGGCGTCGATCAATTATTGGCACCGAAGAGAGTAAAGAGGTGCTTAAAAAATTGTCCTTAATGTCATTTGAAGGCGGATATAAGGTTGTCATTATTTGGATGGCCGAGGAGATGAATGCCACCTTCGCAAATAAAATGTTGAAGACATTAGAAGAACCAGCGGATAATACTATTATCTTGATTTTAGCAGAAAATCCCGAGAAAATTTTACCCACAATAATCTCACGAGCTCAGCTCAAAAAGATACCGCGATTGGGCTTTGCTGAGGTGGCGCATTATGTTCAGACGAGTACAGATTTATCGGCAAACGAAGCGCAAAGCTTGGTAGCTCGAGTTGAGGGCGATATTTGTTTGATTCGTGCGCATTTGATGAATGCTGAGAACGAAGACAACAACAGAATGATTTTTATAGAGTTGATGCGGTCTTCATATAAAAAAAATGTGCTTGAAATGATGGATTGGGCGGACATGGTTTCAGGAATAGGAAGAGAAGCACAAAAAATATTTTTGGAATATGCATTGCATATGGTTCGTCAGAGTATTTTGAAGAATTATACCGAAGAACAATTGACCAGAGTTTCTCAAGAAGAGGCTGGTTTTTTAAAGAACTTTTCCAAGTTTATCACGGGGAATAATGTGACGGATTTCTTAACTATTTTCAGTGAGGCGCAATATCATATTGAGCGAAATGCAAATCCGAAGATATTGTTTACGCATTTGGCTTTTCGGACGATGCGGTTTATACATTTTGCTTGAAAGGTTAATAAAACCCGAAAAACACGTTCGACAATTAGCGAATTGCTGTTTTTTTTCAGATAACATAATCACTATTTCCTTATCTCCCCTCAACTTCCTTCTTCCCTTCAAAAACATATTTTATCTTTACCTCCACAAACACCAACCCAGAAGAACACCCAAATGAAGGAAAAACGCGATCAACTCATCCAAAGAAGAAAAGAATCCGTCCTTGGTGGAGGAGAAGAACGAATAGCAAAACAACACAATGGCGGGAAGCTAACCGCTCGTGAACGAGTAACTTTGCTTCTTGACGAAAACTCTTTTCAAGAAACAGGAATGTTTATCGAACACCGGTCAACCTATTTTGGGTTAGATAAAAAACATTACCCTGGTGATGGAGTTGTAACAGGTTTTGGAACAATTCACGGACGTTTAATCTATGTTTTTTCGCAAGATTTCACTGTTCTTGGAGGATCACTTTCTGAAACACATGCTGAGAAAATCTGTAAACTGATGGATCTTGCCATGAAAAATGGGGCACCATTAATTGGATTGAATGATTCTGGAGGAGCGAGAATTCAAGAAGGAGTTGTTTCATTGGCAGGTTATGCCGATATCTTTTTCAGAAATACGCGCGCGTCTGGTGTTATCCCACAAATTTCTGTGATTATGGGTCCTTGCGCAGGTGGAGCGGTATATTCTCCTGCTTTGACCGACTTCGTTTTCATGGTAGAAGAAACATCCTATATGTTTGTTACAGGACCAAATGTTGTGAAAACTGTTACCCACGAAGAGGTCACTTCTGAAGATTTAGGTGGTGCAAAATCGCATGCTGAGAAATCAGGAGTAAATCATTTTACAGCGAGTAACGACGTCGAATGCTTGAAAAAGGTGCGTGACCTAATCACCTTTATGCCACAAAATGCGAAGGAATTGGCGCCACAACCAAGTCAACATCAATTCAACGAAAGTAAAAACACGACCATACAAAGTATAATTCCAGACAACGCCAATTTGCCCTACGATATCCGAAAAGTAATCGACTGTGTAATTGACGACAATAGTTTCCGCGAAGTTCAAGAAGATTTTGCCAAAAACATTGTAGTTGGTTTTGCCAGAATTGAAGGGCGATCCATCGGAATTGTTGCCAATCAACCTGCAGCCATGGCAGGAGTTTTAGACATCGATTCTTCACGAAAAGGAGCACGATTCGTTCGTTTCTGTGATGCTTTCAACATTTCACTATTGGTGCTAGAAGATGTGCCAGGATTCCTTCCGGGAACAGATCAGGAATGGAGAGGTATAATCTCACATGGCGCGAAATTATTGTACGCTTTTTCAGAAGCAACAGTCCCAAGAATAACAGTAATCACTCGCAAAGCCTACGGTGGAGCATTCGATGTAATGAACTCAAAAAACATTGGAGCAGATTTAAACTTCGCATGGCCAACAGCAGAAATTGCGGTTATGGGAGCAAAAGGAGCAGCAGAAATTATCTTCAAAAGAGAAATTGCTGGAGCCGATGATCCACAAGCAAAATGGTTGGAAAAAGAAGCGGAATACGCTGAAAAGTTCGCAAATCCATACCGTGCTTCGGAAAGAGGATTCGTTGATGATGTTATTCTTCCCGAAGAAACAAGAGGAAGGTTAATAGCAGCCTTCAAATCTTTGGAAAACAAAAGCGAAAGTCTTCCTTGGAAAAAACACGGAAACATTCCATTGTAGAAACCTTTAGAAAGCATGCAAACGGATCTTTTTGAATCAACTTATGATAAAAAGCACTCCATAAAACATGCGGAGTTTTTAAGAATTCGACCTGTTCCCGTTGAAGATGTCGCAGAATTATTCTATTCTTTTCACGAAACAATGTATGGCGAAATAATCGTCGGCAGTTCTAAAAAACGAGTGCATTGGTTGGCTTTCGTTAAAAGCTGGAGAGAAGGCGTGGTTGGTTTGAGTGATAATTTTCCAGGCATCAAAATAACGGAGGAACGAAAGGTCGAACACACCCAAGCTGCTGAAGCAATTTCACTAACCATGCCTGAAAAGAAATTTTCCATTTATCCTGTTGGAACAGACTTTCAAGTAGAGGTATGGAATCTTCTTTTGAAAACACCAATCGGTGAAACAATTACCTATGGCAAGATTGCTAAGAAATTAAAACTACCTGTTGGTGCTTCTCGATCGGTCGGAACAGCAGTTGGTTGCAACCCAATTGCATTTTTAATCCCTTGTCATAGAGTAACAAGAGCAACAGACGGCTTAGGCGGTTATCGGTGGGGTTTACCCTTGAAGAAGAAGATATTGATTCAGGAAAAGAAGGCTTAACGCCCACGTAACCACCTTGGAACTAAAACAGCTCCAATGATGAGGTAAGGAAAATAGGATATCAAACGCCAAATAACAGCCAACGCAACGAGTAACATAGCCGAAGTTGTAAAGTTCGACAACAATTCACCAAAAGCATATTCGGCTATTCCACTCGCCCCTGGAGTTGGGCTAATCAACATAAATAGCCAAAGCACAAGTTGTTTGCCCAACAACAGGAAGTGTTCGAAAACGGTCAAGTTCAAAAAAGCTTGAAGTATGGCGTTAATCACTAAATAACGTGAAATCCATGATCCGCAGGTGCTTAAAAAGGCTGTTACCCAAAAAGAGATAGGTTCTTTTTTGAGCTCTTTTGAGGTAGTGTAAATTTCTTCTCCAGTCTGAATGGCCGAACTTCGCCATCGCTTCAAAAAGAGAATTCGAAACACAAAACCAAGAGCGCTTTTTGCCAAATTCGGAAAAATAAAAATGCTCAAAAATAAGAATGCGCAAATGGAACTTATCACAGCGAAACCAGTCCAAAAAACGGCTTGAACACTTCTTGAGCCTTCAACAGAAGCAGGAAATAAAGCGTTTTGATCGATTACAATAAACAC
>DDBE01000186.1:16308-21915 GCA_002332715.1 Flavobacteriales bacterium UBA2040 | reverse complement strand
TTGGCGGCCCATAATGGAAATGTACATGTCATTTATTACGACAGTAGAAAAATCAGTTTAGGAACACAGGCCATTTTTGTTTGCATCAAAACGAAAAATCGGGATGGTCATTTGTACATGGAAGAAGCGTATAAAAAAGGCGTACGTACTTTCTTGGTCGACAAAACTGTTGCCCTAAATTCTTTCCCAGAAGCAACGATTATTCAGGTTTCAGGTGTTTTGGTTGCCTTGCAAAAATGGGCCAAAAAACACAGAGAACAATTTGATATTCCCGTTATCGGAATTACAGGAAGTGTTGGCAAGACGGTGGTTAAAGAATGGCTGAACTATGTGCTATCCGATAATTTTTCCATAGCCCGAAGCCCGAAAAGTTACAATTCGCAAATGGGTGTGGCACTTTCACTTTTTGAAATAGATATGGATACAGAAATCGCTATTATCGAAGCTGGAATCAGCGAAAAAGGTGAAATGATGATGCTGGAAGAAATCATTCAACCTACCATTGGTGTTTTTACCTCGTTTTTATCTGCTCACCGCGAAAACTTTACGAGCACTGAAGAGCATTTGGACGAAAAACTCAAGCTTTTTCAATCGTGCAAAATCATTTTTGCGCCAAAATCATTGGAAATTCTTGGAATAGAAGGTTTGCCTGTTCACTTCACCAAGAAGATAGAAACAGTAGAAAACAGGAATATCGGTCTTATTCGTGATATCGCGGAATATTTAAAAGTTCCTGCCGAAAAAATTGATGAGAAACTGAAGTCCTTGCCGCAAATCGCCATGCGAATGGAGACAATTGAAGGCATCAATGACAACATCCTTTTGTTCGATGCTTTTAATCTGAATTTCGACGGATTGGAACAAGCACTTTCCCATCAATTGGGAACTTCTGGCAAACGATACCGATATGTTGTCCTTTCAGAAATAGCTTTTGAACGATTTAACAAAAGCGAATTTGATATTTTATTAAAACGGCTTAAGCTAGTTCAATTAAAACTTCATATTAATGACCTTATTGTGTTCGGAACAAATGAGATAACCGATATTTTAAAGTTAGAAAATGCCTCTATACTCTTCAAAGGTTTGCATCCATCCTTGAAACGTTTGGCGAGTCAAATGAAATTTCGAAAGCATTCAACGTATGTGGAAATTTCAATTTCTGCATTAAAAGACAATTTAGCCATTTGGCGAAAAAGAGTTCCACCAAAAGTTGGAATTATGGCGATGGTCAAGGCTTCCTCTTACGGTTCGGAGTTGACCAAAATGGGTGAATTTTTAAATAGTCAGCACATTGATTATTTGGGTGTCGCTTATGTAGATGAAGGTGTTGAGTTGAGAAAAAGTGGCCTGGAATTACCCATAATGGTCATGAATAGTGATCGTTCTTCTTGGTCAGATTGCATCAAGTACAACTTGGAACCATCGGTTTATTCATTCGATCAAATGGAAGAATTGGTGAGCGAACTAATATTGATGGACATTCAGGATTTCCCAATTCATTTGAAGTTTGACACAGGAATGCACCGTTTAGGATTCTTTCCAAACGATATTTCTAAAGTGGTTTCATACCTGAAATCGCAACCTGAAATCAAGGTGAAATCCGTGTATTCACATTTGGCTGACGCGGATAATTTAGGTGACAATTCCTATACTTTGGAGCAAATGACGAAATTTCAATTCGTTTCAGAGACGTTACAAAAGAACTTGCCTTATCCCGTATTAAGACACATTTTGAACACCGAAGGCTTGAGTAATTTCCCAGAATATGGATTTGACATGGTGCGCATCGGTATTGGTCTTTATGGTGTTTCAAGCAACCCTGCAATAGCTAAAAAGCTGACACCTGTTCTGTCTTGGAAAAGCACAGTTTCACAAATTAAAACACTTAGAGTTGGTGAAAGTGTCGGGTATTCTCGATCTTTCATCGCCAATGTAGAAACTAAAATTGCAATTATTCCGGTTGGTTATGCCGACGGGTTTAAACGCATACTAGGCAAAGGAAATGGAGGTGTTTTTATTGGCGACAACCATTGTCTAACCATTGGAAATGTGTGTATGGACATGATTATGGTCGATATCACGAACCTGGATATTGAAGTTGGCGACGAAGTAGAAATCATTGGGCCCAACCAATCCGTGCATGTACTAGCCGAAAAATGTGGAACCATTTCATATGAAATAATGACCAGTCTTTCCGCTAGAATGCCACGAATTTTCGTTCAGGAAGAAGACTAATTAGAAAACGGCATTTTCGGGCGCAGCTTTGTTGCATCTATTGTTTTTGTTTCGTCCACTTTTAATTTTTTTGTAATCAAAAACACCGATGTCTTAACTTTTCCTACCAATCTGATTTTCAATTCCTTTCTCAAAGAGTATTTCAAAGCTTTTGCGACTATCCCTTTTTCTCCAAGAAGTTCCACTTTGACATTATAGACCCCAACACTTTTGCGTTTGATCTTCAGTTTTTCCAATAGATGCGCTTTGCCAACCAATTCACCCTCAATATAAAAATCAAGAAACGAGGGCTTCACTTTAATGCTGTAAAAGTTAGGGTTGTCTAGTTCCACATCCATATTCAACGTGACATTATTTCCATCCAACTGGTCCAATTTTACTTGGCCCATATTCACGACATCAATATCCTCATACAATTCGCATGAGGGGACCGTAAAAAGCAATACTAACGGAAAAAGGAGCTTCATCATTATTTTGAAAGTTTAGTAAAATGCCTGTAGAAGTAGGGTATAGTCTCAATTCCTTTGTAATAATTGAACAAACCAAAATGTTCATTCGGCGAGTGAATCGCATCGCTGTCCAAACCAAAGCCCATCAAAACCGTTTTTAGTCCCAATTCTTTTTCGAACATAGAGACAATAGGAATGCTTCCTCCACTCCTCACTGGAATAGGTTTTTTACCAAAAGATTGTTCGTATGCCATACTTGCAGCTTCATAACCGATAGAATCAATTGGGGTTACAGCGGGCTCACCTCCATGATGAGGCATAACTTTCACTTTCACACTTTTCGGAGCTAAACTTTCGAAGTGTTTTTGGAATAATTGGGTAATTTTATTTGGATCTTGGTTCGGCACCAATCGCATGGAAATTTTCGCGTAAGCTTTCGATGCAATAACCGTTTTTGCTCCTTCACCGATGTATCCACCCCATATTCCATTTACATCCAAAGTAGGACGAATAGAACCTCTTTCGGGTGTTGAATATCCTTTTTCACCGTGAACATCTGCAATATCAATTGATTTGCAATATGCTTCGTGACTAAAAGGCGCTTTGGCCATTTCAGCTCGTTCACCCGTGCTCAATTCAACCACATCGTCGTAAAAATTCGGGATATTTATTTTCTCGTCTTCGTCGTGCAAAGAAGCAATCATTTCTGCCAAAATATTGATTGGATTGGCAACACAACCACCGTACAAACCGGAATGTAAATCGCGATTCGGACCCGTAACTTCCACTTCCACATAACTCAATCCTCTTAGTCCTGTCGTAATAGAAGGAACGTCGTTTGCCAACATTCCCGTGTCGGAAACAAGAATAATATCTGCGGCTAATTTTTCATGATTCGCGGCAACAAAAACACCCAGATTTAACGATCCAACTTCCTCTTCGCCTTCGATCATGAATTTCACATTACACGGTAATTCGTCCGCTGCCATCATCGCTTCAAAAGCTTTGACATGCATAAACATTTGACCTTTGTCATCACAAGCTCCACGAGCAAAAATCGCTCCTTCGGGATGAATATCCGTTTTCTTAACTACAGGCTCAAAAGCAGGATTCTCCCACAACTCCAAGGGATCAGCAGGTTGAACATCATAGTGACCATAGACCAAAACAGTTGGCAAATTCGGGTCAATCATTTTATCACCATAAACAATAGGATATCCTTTTGTTTCACAAATTTCCACATTTTCCGCACCAGCCGTTCGCAAATGATTAGCAATAGATCCAGCCGTTTTGACCACATCTTTTGCAAAAGCAGGGTCTGCTGAAACCGAAGGGATTCGTAATAAATCAGTTAGCTCTCCAACGAACTTCTCTTTATTGGATTGGATATATTCTTGAGTTTTTTGCATTTTATTGTACTTTTAAGACAAAGATGATATTTTTTTTGATTTTGAAGGTCATGGGTAGTGCAACCAATTCCTTCAAAATGACGTCAAAAAAGTGTCCAATATATTGAAACGATGAAATTTTATAGAATCCAAAAATTCATTTTTGCGGTCAGTGCATTGATGTTTTATTATTCTAGTCATAGCCAAACTTTTACTTATCAAAACACCTTAACACCAGCGCAATTGGTCCAAGATGTTTTAATAGGTACCGGAGTGGTCGCTAGTAATATTACATTTAACGGAACTGCTGCAAATGCGAACAGTATTCAAACTGCTGGTCAGACATTTAGTGCCACTGGTTTCCCATTTGCAAATGGTGTTTATCTAAAAACTGCAGGAGCATCGGTGATTACAGATCCCGACTTGAGCGCCATTGCATCAGGAAACCCGACTAACGGAGCTATTTTGGAATTTGATTTTGTTGCGGTTGGTGACTCTTTAGTTTTTAACTATGTCTTTGCATCTTCTGAATATACGGGATATACATGTTCAAGTTTTAACGATGCTTTTGGATTCTTTTTGTCAGGACCTGGTCTTTCTGGCCCATACACCAATGGAGCCGTAAATTTAGCATTGGTTCCTGGCGGAAATATTCCAGTAACGATAAACACAGTTAATTCAGGGGTTCCATCTGGCGGAAACCCTGGTCCTTGTTTTGCATTAGATCCAAATTGGACAGCAAATTCGGTTTATTTCACGACGGTAAATGGCGCATTCAGCGGTCAAGGGTATAATGGGAGTACAGTAGCCATGGTTGCATTATCAGGCTTAGTTTGTGGAGGAACTTATCATATAAAATTAGCCATTAGTAATGTATCCGATCAGGCCTTAGACTCAGGCGTTTTTCTTGAAGCAAACAGTTTTAGTTCAAACGCTGTAACGATTGAAGCGCAAGCGTCGTTGTTCACCGGAAGTTTTACAGACACAACGCTTGCCGAAGGATGTACCTCAACAGATTTATTGTTCATTCGCCCTGAATCTTCTATCGATTCGGCACAAACCTTTACGATATCCTACTCAGGAACCGCCAGTGCCAGTCTCGACTTTACTAACCTCAACGGCTCGATCACCTTCCCAATAGGAGTAGACACCTTGGTTTTTAACATAGTCCCTATCGATGATGGAATTATAGAACCAATGGAATGGATTCAAATAAAAGGCTACACGATTTCAGTTTGTGGCGACACACTTTACGACTCCCTAACCTTGTACATTGTCGATCAATACGATTTAACTTTTAACATGCCCGATACCGTCGTTACGGGCTGTGCCCCCAATCAAGCACCTGTCAATATTTCCAATTTCCAAGGTTCAATACCTGCGTATTCATTTTTATGGGATTTTGGTGCCACAACGAACCCAGTTTTGATCCCTGCCTCAAGTACTTTGCCAATTACTATCATGCACTATGTGACGGTAACCGATGGTTGTGGAAATGATTTCATCGATTCGGTGGCCTTGGTGCACAATGTGAC
>DDBE01000186.1:5370-15945 GCA_002332715.1 Flavobacteriales bacterium UBA2040 | reverse complement strand
GTTCTGTAACTGCGAATGTCGTCATGAATACAAATGCTCCAAATCCTTATAATTATGTTTGGAGTGATGGCTCGACGGGCACCACCTTCAATATTGGTGACAATGGAGTAAACGGCGAAACCATTCCTTTTAGCGTGACAGTTACTGACGGATGTGCCAATACAGCAACTGCAAATGGGGTTTTAATAGTTGATCAGTCTCTTGAAATAAACCCCATTTCTATGACGGCTTCCAACTTTTGTAATCCAACAGGAGGAGTTTCCGCAGGAGTAATTGGGCAAACTGCCGTCAATGGTACAGTGACGTATGCTTGGAATGGTCCAGGCACAAACAATTCAAATTCTTCGACCAATAGTGTATGGAATAACCTAAACCCAGGTTGGTATTACTTGACCGTAACGGATGATGTGTGTAGCGCAAGTGATAGTATTCAAGTTACCGCATTGAATCCACCAGTCGCAGCAATGTCGGCAAATCCAAGTTCAGGTTTGGCCCCTCTTAATGTTACTTTCAGCAATTTAAGTCAAAATGGCGTCACTTATTTTTGGGACTTCGGCAACGGATTGACCACGACAACAAATGATTTATCGGCTGTTCAAAGTCTCTACACAACTGCGGGTGAATTTACGGTGACCTTAATCGCTTCTCAAGGTGGAGGTTGCAACGATACGACGACTTTAAAAATCAATGTTTCTGTTATTTACCCGCCGATTTGGGAAGTGCCAAATGTAATTTCTCCAAATGGCGATCAAGCCAATGACTTCTGGTTTATAGAAACCGAGAACGTTGACAAAATAGATTTAATTATTTTGAATCGTTGGGGAAATGTAATGTTTGAAGATTCTAGTCCAAACCCCATTTGGGATGGGAAAACGAAATCTGGAAATAATGCTGAAGATGGCGTCTATTTCTATAAGTTCGTGCTATATGCGCAAGATGGAAGTGAAATCCCAGGACAGGGATTCCTGCATGTAACGAGATAAATAAAATATTTTAGTGTGAAGCCCTTGGTTATTTAACTGAGGGCTTTTTTATTTAGTATCTATTGGGTTCAGTAACGCAGATGACACAGATTTTGTAGGATTTTCGCGGATTTTATGTGGAGGATAATACGCTGTACGGTAGTAATTGACTTAGAAATAAAATCATACATCTTATTTGAACAAATACGCGTCATCCGTGTTCAAAAATCACAGAATACACCTTACGTCACTCCCAAAAAAATTAGATCAGCCATTTAATACAGAAAATCATTATATGGATATCGAACCTTAAAAATTTGCTTCACCTCTTCGTACAACGTTTCTTTGAACTCGTCGACATTTTCCTTCGTTTGGGCTGAGATAAACACACAATTCTTATCCTCTAATTTTGCCATCCATGTTTTCTTCATTTCGGCAATAGAAGGAATGTACATTTTCCCTGTCTCTTCGTCTTCGAGCTCTTCGGGTTGATAGGCATCCAGTTTATTAAGAACAAGAACCACCGGTTTTTCCGTATAATCAATCTCGGCTAGAGTTTCTTTTACCACATTGAAATGGTCCTCAAAATTGGGATGAGAAATATCGAGTACATGCACCAACAGATCGGCTTCGCGCACCTCATCCAAAGTCGATTTGAAAGATTCTACTAACTGATGCGGTAGTTTTCGGATGAAACCTACGGTATCCGAAAGCAAGAAGGGTAGATTGTGTATCACCACCTTTCTAACCGTTGTATCCAGCGTTGCGAACAATTTATTCTCGGCAAAAACATCGCTTTTACTCAATAAATTCATGATGGTGCTTTTTCCAACATTGGTATACCCAACAAGGGCAACTCGCACCAATTGACCACGATTTCCTCGCTGCACTTCCATCTGTTTATCGATGGCTTTCAACTTTACTTTCAGAAGGGAAATTTTCTGTTGAATGATTCGTCTATCCGTTTCAATTTCCGATTCCCCCGGACCTCTCATCCCGATTCCTCCTTTTTGTCGATCGAGGTGAGTCCACATTCTAGTCAAACGTGGCAACAAGTATTGCATCTGCGCCAGTTCGACCTGTGATTTCGCATGTGAAGTTCTTGCACGACTGGCAAAAATATCCAGAATCAGATTGTTTCTGTCCAAGATTTTAATCTCCAGTCGTTTTTCAATATTTCTCAATTGCGAAGGAGATAGTTCATCATCAAAAATAACAACTTCGATATCATTTGACACGATAAATTCATGAATTTCAGTCAGTTTTCCCGTTCCTACAAATGTTTTTGGATTTGGATATGGAAGCTTCTGAGTAAACTTTTGAACCGTAAGAGCACCTGCCGTTTCGGCGAGAAATTCTAATTCATCAAGATATTCTGCGGCTTGATCTTCCGTGATTGTTCCGTGGATGATACCAACCAAAACAGCCCTTTCTTCTCTATAATCAACCGTAACATGTCCTTCGTGTAGACTCATTATTTTCGTAAACTTTGAACGAATTGCACCACAGAATCCATATGATTTGGATCCGCTAACAACTCTAATGCTGGAGGCATCGCTCCTTTTCCTTCGCTGAGCACCTCTTTAATTTCATCGGGTGTCAATTTGGATATGCTTAAATCTTTTGCTCCCGAATTGCCAAGCTTACCATCTTCTCCGTGACAACTGAGGCATTGATCCATAAACAGACTTTTGCCAGTGTATTCGTCTTCCGCTTCACATTCTTCACAATCACCAGCTGGCGGTTTACAAGAAATGAAGAGGAGTGTTAGAACAAAAAATGTTATTCCTTTTAAAACCATTTTCCTAAAAGTGCTTCTCTAAATGGCCAAGGAATACTTACTAGAACGATGAGCAATCCAATCACATAATAAACGCGAATTATTTTATGCTTCTTCGCTGGTACTGTTGCCTTTTCTGCTTTTTTTCTACCGATAGTAACCAAAATAATAGCGATCAACATACCGAGAAAATGCTCCATTCCATAAAAACGGTAGAGTGGTTCTTTCATCCACCCGGAAGCGAAAGACACTTTATCTGACATGAAATACAAGATCAACCCGATCAGCAATTGGATGTGTAAAAACACCATTGACAAAAGGTAAATCATTTTGTCCTTTTTCTCGTAAACGGTTTTTCGTGTTGATGCATTAAAAATTGCAAAAACCAATAAAATTAAAACGACCCATCTTAGTCCTGAGTGCGAGTGTGAAAGTGCTGAATACATGTTGTGATTTTAGATTGTAAAATTAACAAAATTGAGGAATAGTTGCTAGATAAACAGTGAAGTAAAATAGATTTCAGTAATTTCACATCCCAACAAATATAAACAATGCATAAATATCTTTTTATCCTGTTCACGATTCTGGCATTCAGTGCATTCGGACAGGGAAATCATCCACAAAACGGAGTTAAAACAACACCTAAACCTTGTGTAGCGATAAAAAATGTTCGAATTGTCGTTAGTCCCAAAAAAACGATCGAAAACGGAACTATTCTATTTCGAGATGGTGAAATAATAGAGGTAGGAAAATTAGTCATCATTCCAAAGGGAACTGTGGAGATTGACGGCAATGGAAAAACGATACTTCCGGCCTTTATCGAAGTCAATTCTAATATCGGACTGCCTGAAATCAGAGGAAAAGAATGGAGTTTCCGTCCACAATTGGAAAGTTCAAAAGACGGTGCATATTATTGGAACGAATCCATTCACCCAGAATCCACAGCAGGAGAAAATTACACGATAGACAGCAAGAAAAACGAAAACTATCACAAAATGGGGTTTGGTTTCGTCGTTACCCATTTTCAAGATGGAATTGCCCAAGGAACTGGTTCTTTGGTCGCTTTGGGAAACGAAAAAATTCATCAAAACATTATTAAAACTGAATCTGCGGGATATTTTTCTTTTGAAAGTGGCGTTTCGAGACAAACGTATCCTTCTTCTCAAATGGGAAGTATAGCACTTTTGAGACAATCCTTGTACGACTATCAATGGTATGCTAAAAACCCAAAAGCACCATTAGACCTTTCGCTTGAAGCGTATAAAAAACAACTCGAATTACCGATATTTTTTGAAACAGAGGACAAATGGGAAATTCTTCGTGCTGATAAAATCGCGAAAGAGTTTAGTTTGAAAATGATTTATCTCGGTTCTGGAAATGAATATGCAGCTGCTACGGATTTGAAAGCACTGAATGCAAGTTTGGTTCTTCCAATGAACTTCCCGAAAGCGTATGATGTGACTGACCCGTATATCAGTAGACAAATTCCATTGAGCGATTTAAAACACTGGGAATTGGCACCGTCAAATGCTAAAATCATGGATCAAGAAGGTATAGAATTCGCCTTGACTTCAGCAGGTTTGAAATCTCCAAATGAATTTTGGGAAAATCTTCAAAAAATGATGGAGTCTGGTTTGACACCAGAAAAGGCCTTGGCTGCTTTGACAACTATTCCAGCAAAAATGCTTCGTGTTGAAAGCGAATTGGGAACTCTAGAAAAAGGTAAAAAAGCTTGTTTCACAGTGCTTAATAATAATCCATTTAAAGTAAAGAGTGAAGTGCTTGAAGTTTGGATAAACGGGGAACAAAATATTTACAAAACGAGTCCAACAGTTGATATTCGAGGGAATTACAACTTGATTATTGACGAAAAATCTTTCCCAATTGAAATTTCAGGCACATCTGAAAAACCATCTGGTAAGATTCAATACCCAAGTTTAACGGCAAAGGACAGTATAAAAATTGACTCAAAAATTGAGATCACCAACAATGACGTTGTGATTCAATTTGCCATCCACAATGAAGATTGGAACGGTTCAGTCAATTTGAAAGGTAAATTCAATGAAAAGCTAGGCGTTTTTGAAGGCTCTGGACAAATCCCAACTGGAACGTGGGTGCCTTGGTCGGGTGTAAGGAACAAAAAATTCAAAGAAAAAGAAGAAACGTCAGAATTTAAGGTATCAACCGACACCGTTAAAGTAAATCTTTTCCCTATTTCAGCTTTTGGACGGACAAAAAAATCAGTACAAGAAAACGTTACCATTAAAAATGTTACGCTTTGGACAAATGAAGCGGACGGAATAATCCAAAAGGGAAATATTGTAATAGGCAATGGAAAAATTACTGCAATTGGTCCAGATGCCGCTGGTTCGGGCGGAATTACAATCGACGGTACAGGGAAACATTTAACGCCAGGCATCATCGATGAGCACTCGCACATTGCAATTTCCAAAGGAGTAAACGAATCGGGTCAGGCCGTTACCGCTGAAGTAAGCATCGCGGACGTTGTCGATCCAGACGACATCAACATCTATCGTCAGCTTTCGGGTGGTGTTACTGCTTCTCAATTGTTGCATGGTTCGGCCAATCCAATCGGTGGCCGTTCGGCTATCATTAAATTAAAATGGGGATCCAATCCAGAACAAATGGTAATACCAAATTCGCCTAAGTTCATCAAATTTGCCTTGGGAGAAAATGTAAAACAAGCGAATTGGGGCGATTTCAACACGACACGTTTCCCTCAAACGAGAATGGGCGTCGAACAAGTATTCTACGATGCATTCACCAGAGCAAAAGCCTACGAACAAGAAAAGTTGACGGGAAATTATCGAAAGGACATCGAACTGAACGTATTACTTGAGATTTTGAAGTCGGAAAGACACATTACTTGTCACTCGTATATCCAAAGCGAAATCAATATGTTGATGCACATGGCCGACAGCATGGGTTTCAAAATAAACACTTTCACCCACATTCTTGAAGGATACAAATTAGCCGACAAAATGGCCGAGCACGGAGCAGGGGGATCGACTTTTGCAGATTGGTGGGCGTACAAATACGAGGTAAAGGATGCGATTCCATACAATGCACAACTAATGCAAGAACAAGGTGTCGTTGTTGCCATAAACTCGGATGATGCTGAAATGGGTCGCCGATTGAACCAAGAAGCCGCAAAAGCAGTTAAATATGGCGGCATGAGTGAAGAAGACGCGCTGAAAATGGTGACTTTGAATCCAGCCAAACTACTTCATTTAGACGATAGAATGGGAAGTTTAAAGATTGGAAAAGACGCCGATGTAGTTTTGTGGTCGGGTCATCCATTGACTTCGGCAGCAAAAGCAGAAATTACGATTGTTGACGGTGAAATTTTATATGACCGAAGCAAAGATTATGACCTTTTGAAACGAGACGCAGCTGAAAAAGCACGTCTTTTGTCCTTGATGCAAAATGCAAAGCAAAAAGGCGAGAAAACCATTCCATTTTATAAAAAAGCAAACCGTTATTTCCATTGCGATACGATGGGCGAAGAAGGTTCAGCAAACGAAAATCACCATTAAGTCATGAAAAAATTAGTATATCTATCCTTTCTGATTAGTTCTTTTGGCTTTTCACAGAAAAAGCAAAACATCCTTTTTACCAACGCATATTTGCATGTTGGAAATGGTGAAACAATGGAAATTGCATCCATCGGAATAAAAGGAGACCGTATTGCTTTAGTGAAAAACAGTTTAACGTTTACCCCAAAGCAAAATGAATACGACACCATCATTGACTTAAAAGGACAACATCTTTATCCGGGATTGGTCGCTCCAAATTCTACTTTGGGATTGACAGAAATTGATGCCGTACGTGCAACGCGTGATTACGATGAAGTTGGACAATTCAACCCACACATCAGAGCTCTGATCGCATACAATGTCGAGTCTGATGTTATTTCGACAGTACGAACAAATGGAGTTTTAATTACCCAAATCACTCCCCGAGGTGGTTGGATAACAGGAAGTTCGTCCATCATGCATTTGGACGGCTGGAACTGGGAAGACGCTGCAATATCGAAAGATGATGGGATCCATTTGAACTGGCCGAATTCTTTTCCAGGCAGAGGAAGTGGTGTAGATGCGCAAGAAACAGAAAAGCGAAAAACACGGTATCAAGAGACTAAACGAGAAATCTACGACTTCTTCACTACGGCAAAAGCATATGACGAAAAGAAGGATCACAAAATTCCAGAATTACGATTGGAAGCTATGAAAGGGTGCATGGACGGGAAAAAACGATTGTATATTCACGCAAGCGAGTTACAGCAGCTTCTAGATATTCTCGATTTTTGTCGTGAGTTCGATATTAAATTTCCAGTAATCGTTGGTGGATACGATAGTTATTTGATTACATCACAATTGCGGGATGCGAAAATTCCAGTAATGTTGCCTCGAGTTCATATGTTGCCAGAAAACACGGATGACCCAATAGATTTGCCCTTTCGTTTACCAAGCATCTTGCAAAATGCAGGTGTTCAATTTTGTTTGCAAAACGAAGGCGACATGGAAGCGATGAATGCCAGAAACATTCCATTCTTGGCCGGACATTGTTTAGGTTTCGGTTTGACGAATGAAGAAGCTTTGCAAGCGGTCAGTTTAAGTTCTTGCGAAATAATGGGAATTGACAAAGACTACGGGACAATTGAAGTAGGAAAAAAAGCAACCCTATTCGTTTCGACCGGCGGAGCTTTGGACATGATTACCAACAACGTGAAAATGGCTTTGATGGCTGGCATTTGGGTTGACCTGAATAATCGTCAATATGAATTGTACAAGAAGTACGAGAACAAGTACAAGTCGCAATAATTAATAAAGAATAATTAAAAATTAATAATTGTTTGCAGATGCACTACTGGCTATACTCGATAAAATCAGTAAATTTGAATTTCAACGATTAATTAAACTAAAATACATATAAAATGGCTTTTGAATTACCAAAATTAACTTATGCATATGACGCTCTTGAACCGCACATTGATGCGCGTACGATGGAGATTCATCATAGCAAACACCACGCAGGATATACCAACAACTTAAATGCAGCGATCGAAGCAACGGATATGGCAGGAATGTCTATCGAAGAAATTTTGAAAGTATGCAAAGACAAACCGGCTGTGAGAAATAACGGTGGTGGATTTTACAATCACTCTTTGTTTTGGTCAGTAATGTCGCCAAATGGTGGTGGACATCCAGTTGGAGAATTAGCAACGGACATCAACACCACTTTCGGTTCTTTTGATGCCTTCAAAGAAGAATTTTCGAAAGCAGCAGCAACTCGTTTCGGTTCGGGATGGTCTTGGTTATGCGTTTGCGAAGGAAAACTTTGCGTTTGTTCTACTGCGAATCAAGATAATCCTTTAATGGGTGAAGGTTGTGCAGGGACACCAATTTTAGGATTGGATGTTTGGGAACATGCCTATTACTTGAACTACCAAAACCGTCGTCCAGATTATATCAGTGCATTTTTCAGCGTTATTGATTGGTCTGCCGTGTTGGAAAGATACCAAGCAGCTAAGTAATTAAAATACTCTAAAACGAAAGAGGGGAACATTAATTTGTTCCCCTCTTTTATATTTAAAGTGTTTTTCTATTACCCTAAAACTTTCGGAATTCGGAAGTAATCTGAATCTTTCTTCGGTGCATTCGACAAAGCTTGTTCCTGTGTCAAAGAATCTACTGCTATATCTTCACGAAGTACATTTACCTCATCTGACATAAAAATAAGTGGTTCCACATTCTCCGTGTCCAGTTCTTGAAGTTTTTCTATGAAAGACAGAATGCGTTCCATATCTTCTTTAATGGTCACCTTTTTATCCCCTTTAAACTCTAACCGAGCAAGGTGCGCAATGTGATCTACAACTTCGTCTGTAATTTTCATATTCTAATTATCTGCGGCAAATTTACGCAAATACATTGAAAAGTCTCACAACTTGGATTCTATCCTATCGCGACATTCTTGTTTTTTCTCTTTTAAATTATAATCATTGATATAAATTGACTCATGAACATAGACTTTAGAATAACCAGGTCGAGCTGGACCAAATCCTTCGGAGGGATCAGAAAAAAGTCGGTAATGATTTTGAAACGATACGGGAATAATCGGAACACCCGTTTTTTGTGCTAATAGAAATGCTCCATCTTTGAAACGCTCCATTTCAGGTGGTTCGAGATCAGGAATTCCCCCTTCGGGAAAAATACAAATGGAAAAACCTTCTTCAATCGCCTTTCGTGCCTGAACAAATGCTCGACCTGCTTGTGATTTTTTTTTACGGTCTACCGGAATATTCAAGTTTTTAAAATAGGTTTTGAGAATTGGGTATCCTAAAATTTCACTTTTTCCCATGAACAAAAAAGGATATTTTGGGAACAAGGAAAACATTAAAAAAATATCCAAATACGAAGTATGATTAGCAATTAGGACAAACGGTTTGCCTTTGGTATCCAATTCTTTGTTTTTTTGAGAAGGATAAAAACAGAAGATTTGTACCAGTCGACTCCAAATTACAAAAAGGGTGAAGGATCGTTTTCTTCCATCTGGCAAAGCCAAAACAACAAGAAAAAAGGGATACAGAACGATTGCCGTTAGACAAAAAATAAAACCAACGTACAACTTCCAAAGATTGGTGAAAACGGCTTTTATCCACTTCATAGACCAAAAATAATTAAAGCCACCACCTTTACCCTATAATCGAGGATTAAAATTGGTTATTAATTGTAATTTTGAACAAAAACAGAATTATGCCACGCATTTTAACAGGATTACAGAGTACAGGAACGCCTCATTTGGGAAATTTATTAGGAGCAATTTTGCCTGCTATCGAGATGGCAAAAGACCCGAAAAATGAATCTTTTCTTTTTATCGCAGATTTTCATTCTTTGACGCAAATCAAAGATTCCAAAGTGATGATGGAAAACACCTATTCTACTGCCGCTGTTTGGTTGGCTTGTGGCTTGAATTCAGAACGAACTGTTTTTTACCGTCAAAGTGATATTCCTGAAGTTACCGAATTGATGTGGTATTTGTTGAGTTTTTTCCCTTATCAACGTTTGACTTTGGCGCATAGTTTCAAAGACAAAGCGGACCGATTGAATGATGTAAATGGTGCATTGTTTACCTACCCTATTTTAATGGCGGCTGACATTTTATTGTATGATGCACATGAAGTTCCGGTAGGCAAAGACCAAGAACAGCATTTGGAAATTACACGTGACGTTGCCGAGAAGTTCAACCTTCAGATGGGAGAAACATTTGTAGTGCCCAAAACGAAAGTGAGTGAAGATACGAAGACTGTGCCTGGAACAAACGGTGGAAAAATGAGTAAATCGGCGAATAATTTTATCAATATATTCCTTTCTGATAAGCAATTGCGTAAGCAAGTTATGTCCATTGAAACGGATAGCAAAGGACTGGAAGAACCAAAAGACCCAGATACGTGTAATATCGTAACGATTTATAACTTGCTAGCTACACCTGAACAAATAGAAGCAATCCGTCAAAAATACTTGGCGGGTAACTATGGTTATGGTCACGCAAAACAGGAATTATTCGAATTGATTCTTGAAAAATTCAAAAATGAACGCGAACGATACGCCTATTTGATGGCTAACAAGGATGAAATAGATAGAGAACTGTCAGTAGGAGCTGAAAAAGCAAGAAAAGTCGCAATAGAAGTTCTGATACGTACAAGAAAAAAGCTAGGATATCTTTAATCATTGATTTTCACTATATTCGTTCTATCTAGATAGAAACATGAAGACCCTTTTTAAACTGTTTTTACCGATATTCCTTGTATTT
>DDBE01000186.1:0-5035 GCA_002332715.1 Flavobacteriales bacterium UBA2040 | reverse complement strand
GGAGACGTTTGGTATGGCGGTATATTAAAAATGCAATCGCCAGAGAAAGTTGACGAACTCTTTCCGCATAGCGGAACCAATAAATTTACGAGAGACATTACCTATCAAATTTTCGAACCACTTTTGCGTTTTGATACCCGAACCATGCAAACCGTTCCTAACATTGCAAAGGATTACAAAGTCAGTGAAGATGGTTTAACCTATTCGCTGGACATTCGAAAAGATGTCTACTTTCAACCGAATGCTTGTTTTAATGGTGAAAGTAAATTATTGACGGCAAAAGATGTCAAGTTTTCCTTGGATTTAGCTTGTTCTGGTCTAAGTGCCAATAAATCCAGCTTTTTACTGATCAACCGTGTCAAGGGAGCGAAAGAATACAACAGAAGAACAAGAACAAAACTGACGAAAAACGGTGTGTCAGGAATAAAAATATCGGGTGAAAATCAAATTACAATCGAACTAATAGAACCATTTGGCGGGTTCGAAAAAGTACTCACGCACAGTAATTTAGGTATGGTCGCTCAGGAAGCATTTGAAATGTACGGAAAAGATATTTCGAAAAATCCAGTGGGCACCGGACCTTTTATGTTAGAAGAACATACGGCTGAATTTTTGAAATTGAAACGTTTTCCGAAGTATTGGAAAAAAGACAAACTGGGTAACAAATTACCTTATTTGGATGGATTTGAAATGAGATATTATAATAGTAAACAGGAAGAATTAGCTGATTTTCAGAATTCAAAAACCGATATCGTGTTGAACATTCCAGCCGAAGAAATCAATCATTTGTTGGGATCTTTAGAAGAAGCTCAGAATGGCGAAAATGTAATACACAAAGTGTTTTCAGAGCCAAGTATGAGTGTAAGCTACATCGGCTTTGCAAATCAAAGTAAAGAATTTAAAGATGTTCGTGTTCGTAGAGCTTTCAATCATGCAATCAACCGCACAGAATTGGTCAATACATGGATAGGCGGCGAAGGTTGGCCTGCTGCAAATGGGTTCTTACCTCCACTCGACTTTTATCCAAATGACGATGTAAAAAACTTGGCTTTTGATACGCTTCAAGCCCAAAGATTAATGACTGAGGCAGGATATCCGAATGGTAATGGCTTTCCGAAAATTGACATCTATGTTAATGCCTTGAAAAATTCCGCATCGCATAATTTAGTAAAAGGGGTTGTTCTCCAATTGAAGAAAACCCTTGGCATTGACTTAGGAATTAAGTTGTGCAGTATAGATGAAAGAGACAAAGCAATTGAAAAAGGGGAAGCCAAACTTTGGCGTGCTGGTTGGATTGCCGATTATCCGCATCCAGAAAATTTCTTGAGTATCTTTTACGGCAGCAACATTAGCGCCAACAATAATACGATTAACTCTTTCCGCTACGAAAATGCCGAGTACGATCATATCCTAGAACAAGCCAACAAAGAACAAGATGAAGATTTACGGAATCAGTTATTTGTTATGTGTGATCAAAAAATAGTAGAAGACGCGGTGGTTATGCCGATTTTAACAGGTGACTTTTTGGTCTTGATTAATAAAAAAGTAAAGAATTTTCAACCGAATCCTATGGAGTTGTTAGATATATCGACTATTTTTATAAAGTTGTCTCGATAGACAGAGGCACAATATTGTTTAATTAAATGGCTCTCAGCTTGCAATTATAAAAGTCGTTCCTCGCGTTCGGCTTTTTTTTATTCCTCTAAAATAGTTTGCAAAACTTCCTTCGATTTGAGGTTCCCAAAATGCTCCAGATGTAATTTGTAATACACCAATAACACTTCCAACGTTTCTTTACGATGTTGGCGGTTGAGTTTGACTTCTTCGTTCATTAACAAACTAAAAATAATGGCGCTGCATTCTTCAGAACAGTATTTATCCTTTTGCACATTGCGCGCAAAAACACCTTCTTCCAAATTAAAATGAGTGTTCGTTTCTTCTTCAATTTGTGGCTCTATTCCCAAGAAAAAAGTGAGCTCCAAGAGAAATCGAATGGGATACATAGCGAGATTTTTTTGCGTTTCTAACTCTTGGATTTTACCACGAAGGAAAACAAATAGTTGTTCATCCTTCTCGGTATGGTTCAAACATTTCTGCAAAACTTCAGCGACAAAAAAGGCTATGCTCGAGCGAACGGGGTCGAATGGAATGTTTGTCACTTCCATAGTAGATTCCACTTGGGTCAATTTTCCCAATTCGCTTTCATTCCGAAAAAAATAAGCCAGTTCTTGTACGTTTAGCGGGAATAATAAGTTAGACTTCTTTTTTGCACCTAGAAATAAAAACTTTTGAAATCCGTGGTTCTGTGTAAAGTAACTTACAACAGCACTCGTTTCTGAAAATGGTATGCGCTGAATGAAAATACCCAAATCACTTTCCTTCATTTTTAATCGTTGATTACTACCACCTTGCCCACTTTTCGCCCTTTTCCTTCGTTGGCCGCCGTCCAAATTAAGTAAACCCCTGATGCAACTTTGGTTCCATCTAAATTCTTACCATTCCAAACTGCCGTACCTCCATTTGAGGTCGTTTTGTACACTAAATTACCACCAATATCCGTTATTTTCACATCCGAATTGTACCGTATTCCTTGGATGGTGATTAATCCTTCAAACTCAGGTGTAGCGGGATTCGGGAAAACATTTACATTTTCATAATCAGGGTCTTCATAGCTGGCATCGGTGCGAAATGATATTAAACCAATGTCCGTTACACAATACACTTCGCCTGTATTGTGATCAATTTCTAGATCCAAAATTACATTCGAAATAAGCGGGGAATTCTCAACTGTATAGTTTTCTAAAATAGTAATACCATCCGCCGACATTAAAAAGATTCCGGTTCCTTCCGTTCCTATCCATTTTCGGTTTCCGCCATCCACTTCGATATCATTAATGACTGTTCCTCCCAGCAAATATTCAACATTACCTTCAAAATCCAGTTTTATGCGTTGCGCATCAAAATCACCTGGGTTTGCGTCAAAAACATTATCTGAATTATAAATTATCGCAAAACCTGCATCGGTTCCCACCCATATTTCGTTATCAAAATCTACAGCAATGGCTCTTACCGAATTAGACGGTAAATTTCCTTGTCCTTCGCCTTTTTGAAATTGTTTTTTCTTGTCGTCTGCTAGATTGTCAATAGTCTCGTTGTAGTCCAGAGCAAAAAGACCTCTGCCTTCCACTGCAAACCAAACATTGTCATTATAATCAATCGCTAATTTTCCCGTGATTTTGTTTTTAGAGTTCCCTCCCATATCGAAATTCTCCCAATTCCCATCCTCTTTTAATACCTTTAAAGTTTTATCACAGTAAGCATTTACGACCCATAAATTTCCTCTTGAATCATATTGAATATCGGACAAATACGACCAGCCATTCCCTAAAATGGTCGGTTCCAATGGCGAATTGGCGTTTGTGTACAATTCCGTGCTTGTTTGCGCTTTATTGACTATCGCTAACGGCACCCCAGAGTATGTTCCCATGGCAAACTCGTCAGGATTTTTCGGATTGATGCTCGCAGCCACAAAATCAAAAATGGGTAAACTATCCACCCAAATCGCCATACTTTCCTTGTTGTACAAGCTCCATTCTTGATCTTCCAATAAATAGAAGCCAGAATTGTTAAAGGTGAAAAAGGTTCCACTCAAACCACCGCCCGTGACAAGGAGCTTTCCATCTTCCCAATCCAAGGAATAAAAGCTGCTTTTTGGTGGGCCAGAAAATCCTATTTTCTCAAAATCACCAAATCCATCTAAAATAACCAGGCCTGCATTTTTATCGGCAATGTATATCGTTCCATCTCGCCAAACCGTGTAGTTCATGTCAGGAAATTCACCTTGATCATAATAGTTTCTTATGAAATCGATTCCTGAAAAATCACTTTTCATTACAAAGATTCCTCCAGCTACGTTATATGCCAATTTCTGATTGTGATTAGAAATCGAATGAATTTCTAAATCAAATCCATCGACATCGATGAATTGTAATCCACCACTCGTTATCGAATAAACTGAATCATTGCCATAACTCACATCAATTTTCGAAATTAATAGATGATTGTTTATGTGCAGTATATGGCGGTATGAATTATCTGAATTCAAAGGAACTCTCGTATCGTTAGCCCATTGATTAAAATCTCCCAATCCAGGACTGTTTTTATTGGCAAAAAGCACTTTGTTGTGCGTTAAAACAAAAACAGTATCTCCCGAAAATTCGATGTCAGTGATTAATTCTTTGTTCTCTGTTGGATAATAGGTATCGCGCACCTCTTGCTTGATTGGGTCAACAACTACCACACCAAATCCTGTCGTCAAATAAACTTTCCCTTGGTAACTTTTTATCTTTTGAATTTCTTTAATTCCCTGAATTTGAGCTTGTTTTATTGCAGGAAGATTGAAAACAGAGTTTCCATTTAACAAGTCCACATTTCCATTTTGGTAGCCAATGGCAACCGTTTTTGAATTGGGCTCATATCCCAAAGCAGTTACACGCACATCAGATAAACTATTCGTGGATGTCATTACTGATCTTTCCTTTGCATCTATGTCGTACGCCAGAATTCCATTGTCGAAAGCCGCGTACACCATGTCACCATCTAGTACAACAGAATTCGCATTTTTGGCTGGCACATGAAGCGTCCAACCACCCATAGTCGATTGACCAAAAACAGTACAAGAGATGAAAAGTACGCCTAGCACAAAATGAGTTGCTTGAAAGATTATCTTATTTATTAATTTGAATGCTTGCATGTACCCGTTTGATTGTGCGAAAATAACGCCAAATCATGTGTTTTATTTTTAATACAGATATAAAGGTCGAAAAACTTTGGGGATTGAGCGCAGAATTGGGCGAAAACCTTACTTTTGTGGAAGAATAATAGATGGCTATGTGTCGCAACTTTCTTTTTGAAGGATTTAGTTGCACCATTCGCCAAAAACGGCTCTGTGGCGCAACTGTATAGCGCACTGGATTTCGGCTCCAGCGGTTGCAGGTTAGAATCCTGCCAGGGTCACAAAAAGGAGGATTGGTTA
>DDBE01000164.1 GCA_002332715.1 Flavobacteriales bacterium UBA2040 | reverse complement strand
ATTTCACTTTTTTCAAAAACCCCAAATCGAATACCGTGGGATCGTTTTCAATAGAAATCAATAAAAAATCATTGTCCGATTCAAACTTAGCGCGGTGTTCAAGAAAGAAATCAGTTTCCATATCGTCTATGGGAAAGAATTTTTCGAAATCGTAATCCAGTTTCAGCATTCAAACGCCATAAGCAAATAGGACCGACAAAATAATCAACGCGACACTTGCAATTTTAATTATTAACCTGAACTTCTTTTCACCAACCTTTTGAATCATTTTATCGTTATTGATGTTAAATAATGCAACGCGAATTTAATTAATTTACATTCTGTAACAAGTACTGGTCTAAAGTGTTTTACTTGTAATGGATTAATCACTAATTTTGTGCTATTAAAAACCTCCTTATTTTAAAAAACTTTTACTCTTGCGCATCCTACTTTCGACCACCTTGTCATCTCTCTATCAAACATTTACTTCAACAAACGAGCCAATGATTGGCAACACGAAATTGATGTATTTATGTGATTCTTTTGCGACGGACTGAGCTTCTAATTTAGGCAATGGCGTTTCTTGGGATTATAGCAATTTACCATCGTACGTTGGAGAGACGAAATTGGTTGAATTACAAGCGAGTGCTTCCACTCCATTTGCATCCGATTTCACCACTTCGACTACCGCGATTAAAATCGAAGATTTCACTTATTATTATTATTCGACCTCTGCCTCGAATCGTGCATCTCAAGGATACGAGCTCGAAGGAACCGATTTAGGAGATATCAAAGCTAAATTTTCGGTGGGCATCAAACACTTATGAATTACCCGATGACGATGACCGCATATGTGAAGGATAGTTTCTCAGGAAATGTGAGCTTCGTTTACAATACTATTCCGCAAAATCCGGCGATGATAGGAACGTCACATACGATCTATGATGGAATAGGGACTCTTATTCAACCCGATGGTAGTTATTTAACAAATGTATCGCGTTTCCATATTCAAGATACTGCGGTAGTTACAGTCCCTATTTTGGGCACCTCGCAGTTGATTCGTTCAAAATATGAATATTACGACTTGAATAGCACAAATCACATGCGTGTATTCTTGCACTTGTCGGCTAAAGTAATTTCTGGATTTCCAGAGCCTTTGTTTGAGGAAACTGTTCTTTTATCTTCTGTTTCTGGTTCGCCAGTGGCTTCACTAAATCAAAACAATGCGCTTAACTACAAGGTGTTTCCCAATCCAGCAAAAAATACAATTACCATTCAAAATATTTCGGAAAGCACTAAAGTTCAACTCATTGATGTGTGTGGTAGATCAGTTGAATTCCAATCTCTTGGAGGTTTTCAATATAATATTTATGGATTCAGTGCCGGAATGTACACGCTTCGTTTTGCAACTCCAAATCAAGAACTGCAGAACAGAATAATAATGATTAAATAAACTGTGTATAAACATTTTAAAAAAATCCACTTCGTGCTCAGAGTGGATTTTTTCTTTTGTTACTTTTACTGATAACAGAACTTATACAATTGCAATTAACACCAAAAACCGAATGAAATTTAAATTTCTACTCCTTCTTCTGCTGCCGTTATTTTCAATCGGACAGGATTATCCCTTGCTGAATGCCGAAGAAAGAGCTTATTTATATCATATTGTTAAAAAAAGTCCAATTCTAGACCAGAATTTTGGACGATTCTTTGAATACCAAGGACCGGGAATTCTGCACAAGAATGGCGAAATTCATTACGATTCCATCGAAGAAATGATCATCTCAAATCCGGAAAATTTATTGATTCGAAGTGAAGAAATTGCCAAATCTCCCGTAGGTTTAATTGCTGAAGCGGCAAACAAAATGGCGATTTGGGAACTGAACAAAGCCTTGATTGAAAATCGAAAAAAGGAAGAAGACCAGAGTTTACATTTGGTGCAGGAATACAAAGAATTTGAAGCCTATTTGTTCCCAAAACTACCTGACAACGCTTTTAAAGAAAAGACAGGTCAGTTTGTCCTCCAACCAAAATTCGACAATGTCTTCAACCCTAGTCTATCTTTGGATGATAAAATTGCGATGCTCGAATCGTTGCGTTATCTGGACCAGCAAGATATCTTAATTTCCTTGAATGCTATCAGTTACGCAACCAACGTCTATGTGGAGAAACGCTCATTTGAAATTTTTAAATCTTTGGGTGGCCGAACCGATTATTACATCAATGTTCTAGTGGCTGCTGGCGATGGCAGCAATACATCAGGTTTACTCAACGAAAGAGAAAAAGATGAAAAAGGACGCTGAACAAAGGTTTACCGAAAGCTGTTGGCCTTTTCCCTTATCATTTATCGATTAAAGAAACAGAAGGCAAAAAGAAAAAAGTAGAATCTAAAATAGAGCCTGCCCGAATCACAACACATGTCTTTCAAACAGCTGGAAATAACCGTTTGACGAATATTCATTTCGATGTTTGGGGATACAACGACAATAAACAAACAACGGTAGTCATTGAGAAAAGCGGAAAAAGTTACCGTTTGTTTGGATCGGGTTCTACTCGTTTTCTTTCCCCAGATTCTGCTTTTGTTGGCACCGGAACTTTCCAAAGTATAATCGACGTCCTTGAATTCAATAAGATGGCGAAGCTCGAGGATATGATCTACGGTAAGAAAGGCTTTGATTATGGGATCGAATACAACACCAAAAAGCGAGACGAAACAGAATTGAAAATTGAGAAAGCGGAGAAAAGTCACAGCGACTTAGGGTATACTCCGATAAAAACGAGCTCAAGGACTTCGCGCAAGATTAAAAAAGACCGACGTAAAAGCAAAACGTTGAAAGATTATCAACCGACAACGGATAGCAATCAAAAACAAAAGAAAGAATCTCAAAATTCTATCGTTCGACTTTACGGAAGATTTGAATCCTATAAAGCGAAAATCGTTGAACTAGAAGAACAAAAGCTAGAAGCGATGGACGTATTGGCGAAATACCGGTTCAAATTAGACTATTACAAACAAAACTTTGGACGCAAACCTGTTCCATATACCGAAGAAGATGGATTGTACTTATTTGCCGATTCCACCACTTTTGATATCAAAACACAGGAGTTTGTATTTAAAGAAACCGC
>DDBE01000092.1 GCA_002332715.1 Flavobacteriales bacterium UBA2040 | reverse complement strand
GCAAATGAAATTCTTGAAATTTGGAAGATTGTAAATTACATTTCTAAAGAATTGCCAGTGGTTAGAATGGACGATAGTGGGCTAACTCAATCGGTTCAGGCGCTTCAGAAAGAGGTGTACAGTTTGCGTGAAATGCTGAAGAATTAACGGTTTATTTCTTGGCGACATATTTACCTTCTTCAATCGTAATCGTTTCAGCCATTAACAATTTCCTAAGCAAGGCGTTGGACGATTCTCTATCGAGATTTAAGTTTTCCATTACTTCATAAATGGTCTTTGGTTCGCGTAGATATTGAAAAAGTGCTTTTTCGTTTTCCACTTTGGTCATTTGATTTTTCTCTAAAGAGCAAATATCACAAACACCACATTTGCCGGCTGGTTGACTAAAGTAATGTAACAATTGAATACTTCGACAAACGGGATTCAAAACGTAATTCTCCATTGCTTTCAATCGCTCAAAAGCCAGCTTTTTTCTGTTCGAATAAATAGAACTTTTCAAACGAATGTAATCGTCGGGAAGTCGCTCTTGTGTTAAGGTTACTGAAGGCAACGAGCTTGCCCAGGAAACATCACAAACGCCCATCCTTTCCAATTGATTCAGTTGGTTTTTAAGTTCGTTTTTTGAAACACCTAACCTTTTGGTGAATTGTGTTTGATCTAATTCGAAAAATAGATCAAAAATTCCCGGATAACTTCTGGCCATAAGCGTGATCAATGGCGAAAACCTTTGATTTGCAATTTGAAAACCATATAAATCTTTGTTTCCAATGGCAAATTTCACTTTAGTCGGGTGGAATACAGATTCTGAAAATTGTAGATCACCATTGAGTTCCAGTAATTTTAATGAATGATAAATTTTCTGAATTGGAATATTAAATTGTTCAGACAATTTTCTCATATTCAAATGATAACTTTCTTCTTTTCCAGAACCTATCGCGATTTGCAAATGATTGAATAATGCCCGGAAAACCAATTTCACATCCTTGGAAGGTGGAAACTGAGTTTCTAATTGTTCTGATAATTTTGAAAAATCTCGTTCGTTATAATAAAGAATTGTCT
Organism: Flavobacteriales bacterium UBA2040; assembly: GCA_002332715.1. Taxonomy (GTDB): domain Bacteria; phylum Bacteroidota; class Bacteroidia; order Flavobacteriales_D; family Crocinitomicaceae; genus UBA2040. The sequence continues at coordinate 2,212 of DDBE01000092.1, read as the reverse complement.
CCGCTGGTTTTTCATCTCTACCAGCACGACCAGCTTCTTGGTAATAGGCTTCTATATTGTTTGGAGCCTCAAAATGAAGGACATACCTCACGTCTCCTTTGTCAATCCCCATTCCAAAAGCATTCGTCGAAACCATTATTTTTCGAGAACCATTCAGCCAATCATTTAGCATTGATTCTCGATCTTCTTGTTTCATTCCTCCATGATATATGCCAACACTCAATTTATGCGAGTGAAGCAATCGAGTCACTTCTTTCACGCTTTTTCGTGTTTGACAATAGACTATACCGGTTGAATCCTGATTTTTTTTGCAATAATCCAAAACTCGCCCTAGCTTGTCCTGGGTTCTAAACACTTTGAAAGAAATGTTTTTACGGGCAAAAGGTCCTTGAAACACTAACGGATGCTTCAAAACGAGTTGAATTTTTATATCTTCCTGCACTCGTTCGGTGGCAGAAGCCGTTAAAGCAATTATCGGAGTTTCAGGATGAATTGCACGTACTTTTGCAATTTCTGTATAAGCTGGCCGGAAATCATGGCCCCATTCCGAAATACAATGTGCTTCGTCAACGACCAATAATCCAACTTGCATTTTTTTTAATCGCTCAATAAAGAGTCTAGTTTGTAACCTTTCAGGGGAAACATATAAAAAATCAACGCCTCCATAAACTGCATTGTCTAGGAGAATATCGATTTCTCTATAACTCATTCCAGAATAAATAGCCTGGGCATTAATACCTCTTGATTTCAAGCTTTTGACTTGATCTTGCATCAATGCAATTAATGGTGAAACAACGATTGACATGCCTTCACGCGCAATTCCAGGAATTTGAAAACAGATGGATTTTCCACCACCAGTAGGTAGCAGGGCCATGGTGTCGTGACCGTAAATCGCACTATCAATAATTTCTTCTTGAAAGGGACGGAAGCGATCGTAACCCCAAAAATGTTCTAGTATTTCTTGACTTTTTTTCAAAAAATGAATCGTTTTCTTCGCCTAAATTACAATATATCGGGAAGAGTATTAAATAAATGACTGAACTTCAAACTTTTGTTTTGTCTCGAATGAATAATTATAAAAAAGATCCTATATTTTCTTAAAAAGTTTGATGTATACTACATTCTGAGTATCTTCGCAAATTTAAGAAAATGCTATGTTGTCAGACCAATTTGAAATTAAAATAAATAAAACAAGTTCCACACGAATCAACGATGTAGATTGGGATAATCTTCCATTTGGAAAGGTTTTCAGTGATCATATGTTGGTTATGGAGTATTCGGATGGGCAATGGCATACTCCAGAAATATCGGAATTTAAAAATTTATCCATGCATCCTGCAAGTTCTGTTTTGCATTACGGGCAAACAATTTTTGAAGGAATGAAAGCGAATCGCTCCGTTGACGGAGATGTCTTAGTATTTCGTCCAGAAATGAATGCGCGCCGTTTTGCAGAGTCTTGCGGAAGAATGTGCATGCCAGTTGTACCAGAAGAGTTGTTCATAGAATGTATTCGTCGAGTTATTGAAATAGATAACCAATGGATTCCACAACGTGAAGGGTATTCTTTATATATCCGTCCGTTTATCCTTGCTACTGACGAATATATCGGTATTAAACCTTCAGACACTTATAAGTTCATCATTTTCACTTGTCCTGTTGGAGCGTATTATTCAGAACCGGTTAATGTAAAAATTGAAGATCATTACACCAGAGCAGCCGAAGGAGGAGTAGGTCGAGCAAAAACAGCAGGGAATTATGCTGCAAGCTTGTACCCAAGTAAATTGGCGCAAAAAGCAGGTTTTCATCAATTGCTTTGGACAGATGGAAAAGAACATAAGTACATTGAAGAAGCGGGTACAATGAATGTTTGTTTTATTATAAATGACGTTCTAATTACTCCTTCAGAAGAAAGTGACACAATTTTGAGAGGTGTTACTAAGCGATCAGTTGTAGAATTGGCGCAATCTTGGGGAATACAAGTAGAAGAACGAAAGGTTTCTGTTGAAGAAGTTGTAAATGCGGCCCGTTCTGGAACATTGCAAGATGCGTTTGGAGCTGGAACTGCAGCTACCATTGTTCATATAGCTAAATTGGGTTATGGAGAAGAAATTTATGAATTACCTTCTATTGAGTCCAGAACCGTTTCAAATCGAATAAAAGAAGAATTAAACGACATCAAATCTGGAAAGAAACCAGACGAAATGAATTGGTG
>DDBE01000100.1:7319-9571 GCA_002332715.1 Flavobacteriales bacterium UBA2040 | reverse complement strand
TTCAACGAATTGGTGATAGATAATAAACCGGCTATGATAAAAATTGAAAATTCACGCGAACCTATAATTGCCGCCCTCGGTTCAGGTGTTAGAACTAAAATTTTTGGTTACTTTGTACGTGCAGATGTAGGTTGGGGAATCGAAAATCTTCGATTAAATAAGAAACCCAATTTGTTTTTGTCCTTAACACATGATATTTAAAATGAGCGTTCAAACCATTTTATTTCTAGTTTTAATAGGTATTTCTTCAGGAATTCTCAGCGGATTCGTTGGTGTTGGTGGTGGAATAATTATTGTTCCCGCTTTGGTTTTTATGTTAGGAATGACGCAGCACCAAGCCCAAGGAACGAGTCTCTTTATTCTCTTGCTGCCAGTCGGCATTTTGGCGGTGATGAACTACATGAAAGCCGGACATATTAATTGGGGATATGGAATTGTTGTATCGCTCACATTTGTCATAGGCGGATACATCGGAAGCAAATTGTCCCTTAAACTATCTCCGCATGCAGTAAAGTTTGTTTTTGGAATCATCATGATACTCATATCTATAAAACTGATTGTTTCTGGCTATAACGGTATTCAAAATGAACGATAAGATAATAGAACGCATCAAGCAATTTTCTGAAGACTTTTTCGATGAAATAAGAGAAATTCGAGAACATTTGCACCAAAATCCAGAGCTTTCCTTTGTCGAATTTGAAACCATGAAGTTTGTTTCTCAAAAATTGACAGAATGGAAAATTCCGCACGAAACGGAGATAGCTGGTACAGGAATTCTCGGTTTTATTCAAGGAAATCATTCGAAGGAAACGAAACATGTCGTGCTTCGGGCCGATTTGGATGCGCTACCGATTTTAGAACAAAACGAAAAAACGTACACATCTATAGTTCCTGGCGTTATGCATGCCTGCGGACACGATGTCCATACTTCAGTCTTGTTGGGCGCTGCGAAAATTTTAAAAGAATTGGAAAACGAATTGGACTTCCCAGTTCAATTGCTGTTTCAACCCGGCGAAGAAAAAGCACCTGGTGGCGCTTCCCTAATGATTGCTGCAGGAGTACTTGAAAAACGACCTGTAAAATCTATTTTTGGCTTGCACGTATTTCCAGAAATGGAAGTTGGAAAAGTAGGTTTCCGTGAAGGTTTGTACATGGCTTCGTGCGACGAATTACATTTCACAGTGAAAGGTAAAGGTGGCCATGCCGCACTTCCTGAAAACTGTATCGATCCTATTCAAGCTGGGGCAAAATTGGTGAGCGGTTTGAAAAACTTTATCGAAGACCGTAAAAAAGAAAGCGTGCCTTTCATTCTTAGCATTGGACATTTCGAAGCTATTGGAGCTACGAATGTAATTCCCGATTCTGCAGAAATTAAAGGAACTTTCCGCACGATGGACGAAGATTGGAGAGCCAACGCATTAAATTGGATTCAAGAATATTCAGATAAAATTCAAGAAGAAACAGGTACAATTATCGACCTAAATATTGAAAAAGGATATCCGTTTTTAGTGAATGATGAAGCTACGACTAAGGAACAATCAAGCAAGGCAAAGCAAATTTTAGGCGACGAAAACGTTAAAGAATTAGAATTGCGCATGACAGCGGAAGATTTTTCGTTTTATTCGCATAACGTGCCAGCATGCTTTTATAGATTAGGTGTCAGAAATGAAGCAAAAGGAATTACCTTTGGCGTGCATCATCCGAAGTTTGATATTGATGCCAACGCCTTGAAAATTGGAATGCAAATGATGGCCGCAACAGCTTTTAAATTATGAGAAAATTAAGTTTGATTTTTATCCTTTTCTATGTTGCCTTTGGTTGTAGTCAGAAAAAAGATTATGCCGGATGATCTTACAATTTTAGTTTATTTTGAATAAGTCCCTGCTTTTTACTGTTCTTCTGATGTTTGTTTTGTCTTGTGACAAGGAGAAACAAAGCCGAAAAAAATTAAACGGTGAATGGGAAATCACCTCCTATGAGGAAATTATTTTTGATGGTACTACAGAAAAATTCGCTCTTAATTCGGGTACGGCCACTTTTTCAATCGACAAAAAAAGCAAGTTAGGAACTGTAGAGATCAATTGGAATGCAGACAATGCAACGGATTCTGCAATTTTTAACTTTGTTGGTGATTTTGCACAGATTTCTTTACGTGAACTACAATTCAACGCTCCCAATCAAACCTACGATTGTCACATAGATCGCCAATTAAAAAAGGACATGATTCTTGAAATGGTTGTTAATCCGAACAG
>DDBE01000100.1:0-6967 GCA_002332715.1 Flavobacteriales bacterium UBA2040 | reverse complement strand
AACTTGATCCGAACCAAACGCAATTCTTCTTCTGAATAATCGCCATCAAATTCGTTGTAAGCGTCCATTAATTCGTCCGTTTCTGCTTCTATGAAATAATCAAAAATTTCTTCCTGGTTGTCGGCATCTAGAATGTCATCGATGTAATAATTGATGTTGACCCGTGTTCCAGAAGCAACAATCGCTTCTATTTCATCTATTACTTCAGCCAGTGATTTCCCTTGTGATTGTCCGATATCTTCTAGTGGCAACTTGCGATCAATGTTCTGAATCAACTGAACTTTCAATCCCGATTTATTCACCAAAGATTTCACCACCAAATCATTCGGACGGTGAATTTCATTAGTTTCAACGTACTCCGCTATCATATGAACGAACGGTTTACCGTATCGTTTTGCTTTTCCTTGACCTACTCCTTGAATGTTGGTCAATTCATCCAGTGTAATTGGATATTGAAAACACATGTCCTTCAAAGATGGCTCTTGAAATACAACAAACGGGGGCACATTACTCGATTTTGCAGTGCTTTTACGCAAGTCAAGTAGCATTTGATAAAGTGTTTCGTCAAATGCGCCTCCTTTGCCACTTAAGACAACATCGTCATCCACTTCCAATAAGTATTCGTTCTCTTTTATGAGCGTAAATGACGTTGGTTTAGTTAAAAATGCTTGGCCTTTTTTCGTTATCTTGAGAATTCCGTAACTTTCAATGTCTTTCGAAATAAGTCCAGAAACTACGGCCTGACGACAGCAAGCATTCCAGAAATTTTCATCCCATTCTTTTCCTTTGCCAAAGCTGTCCATCAAATTGTGCTTGTAGCTCTTGATGTCGGAAGTAACATTACCGTAAAGAAAAGCACAAACGTGTTTCGCTTTTTGTTGTTCCTCCAGTTCTAGAATGGTTTTTAATAAAAGCATAATCTGCTCTTTTCCTTCAATTTTATCTTTCGGATGCTTGCAATTGTCGCAACCTTTATCGCATTTCTTTTCGTCAAATACTTCTCCAAAATAATGAAGAATGAATTTGCGTCGACAAACCGAAGTTTCGGCATAGGATACGATTTCATGCAGCAATTGACGGCCAATTTCCAATTCGGCAACTGGTTTTCCTTGGAGAAATTTCTCCAATTTCTCAATGTCTTTGTAACTATAGAACGATAAACATTCGCCTTCACCGCCGTCGCGACCAGCACGACCTGTTTCTTGGTAATAACTTTCTATCGATTTTGGAATATCGTGATGGATGACAAAGCGAACATCTGGTTTGTCAATTCCCATCCCGAAGGCAATAGTTGCCACAATTACATCCACATCTTCCATCAAAAACATGTCTTGATGTTTGGCACGTGTATTAGCATCCAATCCTGCGTGATAGGGTAAGGCCAAAATTCCATTTACTTGTAAGAGTTCGGCAATTTCTTCCACTTTTTTTCGACTCAGGCAATAAATGATACCGCTTTTGCCAGCCATTTTACGGATATACCGAATGATTTCTTTTTGAACGTCGCGCTTCGGTCGTATTTCGTAATATAAATTATCTCTGTTGAACGATGATTTAAAAACAGTAGCGTCTAGCATGTTCAAACTCTTCTGAATATCGTGTTGAACCTTTGGCGTAGCCGTTGCAGTTAATGCTATTATCGGAACATTGGAAATCTTCTCAAATATCTCTCTTAATCTTCTGTATTCGGGTCTAAAATCATGTCCCCACTCACTAATACAATGCGCTTCATCAATAGCGAAAAAAGATACGTTTACAGATGTTAAAAAGTCAATGTTTTCTTGTTTTGTCAAAGATTCGGGTGCAACGAACAACATTTTAGTTACTCCATCCACAATATCTTGTTTCACACGAGTGATCTCCGTTTTCGTCAAAGAGGAATTTAAAACATGCGCAATACCTTCTTCTTCACTGACCCCACGAATGGCATCCACTTGATTTTTCATCAAGGCAATTAAAGGGGAAACAATGATAGCCGTTCCTTCCGATAAAAGCGCGGGCAGTTGGTAGCAGAGCGACTTTCCGCCACCGGTAGGCATGATAACAAATGTGTTCTTGTTCTCCAATAGGTTCTGAATAATCTCTTCTTGACTACCCTTGAACCCGTCGAAACCAAAGAATTTTCTTAACGCTCCTTTGAGCGTGTCGTTTGCCGTTAAATTAACCATTTAATATAGGCTCTTTGTTTTGAGCACTCACGAATATACGCAATTAAAAGATTTAACAAAAGATAAAAACCATAAATTTCAAAGTCAGTTTTTAACCAATTTCATGTGTAAATTCAGTTCTTGATTCTCGACGTTACTTCGATGTGTTTACTTACTTTTGAAGAAGTTTATGAGCGCGGACAAAGAAATGTCATTTTTGGATCACCTGGAAGAGCTTCGATGGAGATTGGTGAAGTCGGCTATCGCCATAATTTTGATTGCCGCAGTTTTGTGGACCTTTCAAGAGTGGATAATGGAGAATGTCTTTTTATCGCTGAGAAGCAAGGACTTCATAACCTACCAAAAAATGTGTGAATGGTTCGGTGTTTGTTCTGGTGATGTCCCAATTCAAATGCAAAGCCAGAACATGTCAGGGCAGTTTTCTTATTCTTTGGTCTTGAGTTTAATGGGTGGATTCGTTGGTGCATTTCCTTTCGTTTTTTACCAAGTATGGTGTTTTATAAAACCAGGACTAAAACAAAATGAGGTCAGTATTTCAAAGGGAATTATTTTTTATGTTAGCGTGCTTTTCTTTTTAGGTATACTTTTTGGTTACTTCGTCGTGGCTCCTTTGTGTGTTCAGTTTTTCGGAACATATAAAATCAGTGAGGAAATCAACAATATTTTTACAGTAAATTCTTACTTGTCGACTATTCTTTCCACCGTGTTTTATTCAGGATTGTTGTTTTTATTACCAGTCGTCAGCTTTTTGTTGACCAAATTGGGTATAATAAATGCCGCATTTTTACGTAAGTACAGAAAGCATGCGATTGTCGCTGTATTAATCCTTTCTGCCGTAATTACACCACCTGATTTGATTTCCCAGGTTATTGTTGCCATTCCGATTGCTTTTCTATACGAAGTCGGGATTATAGTGTCCTCGAGAGCGGAGAAAAAACGAAATGCTGAAAACGCTGCATGAATCAACTAATCAAATACGTATCGTTTTTTCTACTCCTGTTTTTAGGGCCTTTTGTTTTCGGACAAAAAACGATAGTTAAAGGGGTCGTAACGGATAAAAGCAACGGGGAACCAATGCCATTTGTTAAGGTATACTTTCGAGATACAAAATCAGGCACGTACACAGACACCTTGGGGAACTATTCCATCGAAACTTACTACGCGAGTGATTCGCTTATTTTCTCTTTTTCAGGTTATACGAAAGTGGTAAAGTCGGCAAAAATGGATGTTGAGCAAACCATTGATGTTCAAATGACATTTATTGTAACTGAATTTGGTGAAGTGACAATTCGTCCGCCAGATGAACCCGCAAGTACGCGTCTTCATAAACAACTGGTTGCCAACAAAGACATCAATAACAAGGAGAAACTGGATGCGTACGAATACGAACTATACAATAAATTACAATTTGATGTCAATAATTTAGACGGTGAATTCAAAGAAGGACGGGGATTGAAAAAACTGGACTTCGTCTTGGATTACATGGATTCGGTAGATGCCGATAAGCCCTATCTACCAGTGCTTTTAACAGAATCTATTTCTGATTTTTATTTCAAGAATCGTCCGAAAAAGAAGGTGGAGGTAATGCAAGCTTTTCAAGTTTCGGGTTCTGAACAGCTCGATTTCAATCAGTTTTTGGGTGATATGTATTTGGACGTGAATGTGTACGACAATTACATCCCAATTTTTGGAAAAGCTTTCGTTTCACCGGCGGCAGACTTCGCTCGTGGATTTTATAAATTTTATTTGGTTGATTCTGCATTCATTGGTAATCAGTGGTGCTATAATCTCACTTTTACTCCCAAAAGAACGGGTGAATTAACTTTTGAAGGGGAGTTTTGGATACACGATACAACTTATGCTATCAAACAATTCAAAGCCAATATTGCGAAAGATGCAAACATCAACTTTATCCTCGACATGTATTTCGAGCACAATTTTGATATGGTTGCTCCTGAAGTATGGATGCTCACGGAAGAACGGATGATCGCTGATATCAATTTGGCGCAAGGTTCGAAAATATATGGATTCTACGGTAGAAAATATTCCTCAAGAAAGAACTTCCTGATAAATGAAAAACGACCCGATGCGTTTTATAAAACAGACGAAAAGGTCCAGACAGTTTTAGGTGCAGATTGGAGGAGTGAGGAGTATTGGAAAGAAAAACGACATAAACCGCTAACGCTGCAAGAAGAACGAATTAATGAAATGGTGGACTCTTTAGAGAGTAACGCTTATTTCAAATTATTAAAAAACTTGATGTACATGGCTACAACGGGTTACTACGTTTTTGGAAAAATAGAAGTAGGAAGCATTTTCAATGCCTTTAGTACAAACCCTATTGAGGAATACCGATTTGCTCTTTCTCTAAGAACATCTAATGATTTTTCGGAACGAATTGAATTGGGTGGTCGATTAGCGTATGGTTTGGCGGATGAACGATTTAAATATTTGTTCACCTTACGCGCTAATTTAAGTGAAAAAAAGAGAACGTTCTTATCGGCTTATTACAATTACGATATTGAACAATTGGGACAATCGGCTACCGCTGCAACTGTTGGGAGTACCTTTGGAACGATTTTCAGAACAGGTGCTTTGGATAAATTGACCTTTATTAATCGTATCGGTGGTTATATCGAACGTGATATCAAGAAGGATTTGATTTTGAAAAGTGGATTCGAATGGAGAAATGTAGAATCTTTGGGTCGAGCAAATTATGTTCGTTTAACCAATACAGGTAGCCTGGGTGATACTTCGAATACATTGAGTACTTCAGAGATTAACGTGAGTATTCGTTGGGCCAAGGATGAAGAGTTCATTTCAGGTGTTTATGATAGATTGAGTTTACGGTCCAAATACCCAATTTTAAAACTGGAAGGTACTTTCGGTATAAAAGGTATGTTTGGTAGCGATTATGAATACCAACGATTGGATTTCTATCTAGACCACACCCGTCAAACGGGAATTTTTGGTCGAATAAAATATGGCGGAAACATTGGAAAAGTTTTTGGTGATGCCGCTTATCCATTTTTGAAAATTCACGAAGGAAGTCAATCTTACTGGTTGTTGACTTCTACTTTCAATAAACTAAATTTCTATGAGTTCATTTCAGATCAATATGCGACTGTGTACGTTGAGCAACATTGGGATGGGTTTTTCTTGAACAGGGTTCCTTTGCTTAAAAAATTGAAATGGAGGTTGGTAACCACCGGGCGAGCGACAATTGGTTCGTTGAGCAGTAATCAAGGAGGAGATATTGCAATTCCTTCTTTTGTAAAATCATTCAACAATATTCCATACGCTGAAGCGAGCGTTGGAATCGAAAATATCTTCAAATTTGGACGAATTGATTTGGTTTGGCGATTGACACATCTTACCCCAGATATTAACCCCATCGGTCTTCGTGGAAGGTTGTCCTTTAATTTCTAACTTTACAACGTGAAATTACATACAGATATCATCCGAAAGTCCTATCGCGGTCGTCACGTAGTGAAGGGTATTTCCGTAGAAGTGAATGAAGGAGAAATCGTTGGTTTGCTGGGTCCAAATGGTGCGGGAAAAACGACATCATTCTATATGATTGTGGGATTGGTTAGTCCTGACGAAGGAAATGTGTACCTGGACGATACGAATATTACAAATTATCCAATGTTCAAACGTTCCCAAATGGGAATTGGATATCTGCCACAAGAGGTTTCCGTTTTTCGCAAGTTAAGTGTGGAAGATAACATTATGGCAATTTTAGAAATGACGCAAATGTCTAAGACAGAACGTGAGGCACGATTGGAAGAATTGATATCAGAGTTTAGCTTGAATCATGTGCGTAAGACGCTTGGAAATAGACTGTCTGGTGGTGAAAAAAGAAGAACAGAAATTGCTCGAGCATTAGCAACAAACCCTAAATTTTTGCTGTTGGATGAACCATTTGCAGGGGTAGATCCAATCGCGGTTGAAGATATTCAGAGTATCGTTTCTCAATTGAAAAAGAAGAATATCGGTATTCTGATAACGGATCACAATGTGCAAGAAACGCTGACAATAACCGATAGAGCCTACTTGCTTTTCGAAGGAAGCATCTTAAAATCAGGCACTGCCGAAGAGCTGGCAGCAGACGAACAAGTTCGGAAAGTATACCTTGGTCAAAACTTTGTGTTGCGCAAGAAATGATTGAAATTTTGAAAAAATCAAACTACATTAGAATAGATTAATACCTTGTTATGACAAATAAAGTTCTCTTTCTTATCGGATTTGTTATCCTTGGGTTCAGCTTTTCTTCTTGTGAAAAAGGTTGTGATTTCCCAGATAATTGTAATGCGGGGGATATAATTCCTGATGCAATTGTTTACGGGTAAAATACAGGTGGAGTAACTTCTTCGCATCACGAAGACTTTGTTTTTTGGGATTTAAAAGTCAGTTTTGACAATGGTTATACCTATTCGCCTATCGATTGAGATGAATACGCAGTTTTAAGTTTCGCGATTAACGCTGGCTGCAATACACATTTTGCAGGAGAAGTTGAAATTCGTCCTTCATCGCAAATCGCAAAGTGTGAAATATAAAATTGAAGTAGAATCTTGTCCAGATTGTGAGATCGAATATAGATCAGATAATTGGGTGTTGGTCAAAGCATTTCCGTCGTTTTATTCAGTCAACTGCGAAAAAAAGGTGCTATAAAAAAAGGTCGCTTCTCAATGAACGACCTCAATAGTTATATGTGTTAAAGGGATTATTTCGCCCCTAAATCTACATTTTCAACACTTGCGTAAGCATCACAGTGTCCACCTTGTGAACCGCCACAT
>DDBE01000191.1 GCA_002332715.1 Flavobacteriales bacterium UBA2040 | reverse complement strand
GGGATGCCATTATATCGTTATGTTGGCGGAGTCAGTGCCAATACACTTCCAGTGCCAATGATGAATATCATTAATGGAGGATCTCATAGTGATGCTCCGATCGCATTTCAAGAATTCATGGTTATGCCTGTAAAAGCTAAAAACTTCACCCATGCCATGCAAATGGGAACTGAAATTTTTCACAACCTGAAAAAAGTATTACACGACAGAGGTTTAAGTACTGCTGTTGGTGATGAAGGTGGTTTTGCTCCAAACTTAGAAGGCGGAACAGAAGATGCCTTAGAAACTATTGCAAAAGCAGTTAAAAATGCAGGATATACATTAGGGGATGATGTGATGATCGCTTTAGATTGTGCTGCTGCAGAATTTTATGTTGATGGTAACTACGACTATACAAAATTTGAAGGCGAAAACGGAAAAGTACGTACGAGTCAAGAACAAGCTGATTATTTAGCGGAGCTAGCCGCCAAATATCCAATCATCTCAATTGAAGATGGAATGGATGAAAATGACTGGGAAGGCTGGAAATACCTTACAGACAAAATTGGTGATAAAGTGCAGCTCGTTGGGGATGATTTATTTGTAACGAATGTAGAGCGTTTGTCTAGAGGAATTGAAAATAATATAGCCAATTCGATTTTGATTAAAGTGAACCAAATTGGAACACTGACTGAAACCATTGCTGCCGTAAACATGGCACACAATGCAGGGTTTACCTCAGTTATGTCGCACCGTTCTGGTGAAACCGAAGACAACACTATTGCCGATTTAGCAGTTGCGTTAAACACAGGTCAAATCAAAACAGGTTCTGCCTCACGTAGTGATCGTATGGCAAAATATAACCAATTGCTTCGCATCGAAGAAGAGTTGGGAGAAACGGCTTATTTTCCACAAGAAAAAGCGTTTAAAATACAATAAGTATTTCTTTTGAAGATAAAAAAGGCTGTCTATCAAGACAGCTTTTTTTTTGCCCTATTTTAAGATTTAATCCTACAATAAAGTATTAAAATACTTGAATTTTTAAAATAGAAAAACACCTATACTTTCTCTCTTAAGCTCTTCGATAAAACATTTTTTTTTTGTAAATTCGCTACTCAATACTCACAATAGATAATACATCCCAAAAATGTCAAATAAAGCAATTTTAGAAATCAACGGACAAAAACATGAATTCCCAACAGTTACTGGTTCTGAAAACGAAGTCGCTATAGATATAACTTCTTTAAGAGCCGTCACAAATGGTGTCACAACTATTGATCCAGGTTTTAAAAATACAGGGTCCTGTGTAAGCGAAATTACATTTTTGGATGGTGAAAAAGGAATTCTTCGGTATAGAGGATACTCAATTGAAGACTTGGCTGAAAAAGCGGACTTTTTAGAAGTTGCTTATTTATTAATTTTTGGAGAATTACCAACCAAAGAAGCGTTAGGTAAGTTTCATGCCGATATCAAATCTGAATCTGTCGTTGATGATGATATCAGAAAAATAATTGATGCGTTTCCGAAGTCAGCACACCCAATGGGCGTGTTATCATCTCTGACCAGCGCACTGACGGCCTTTAATCCCTCTTCAGTTAATGTAGATTCACAAGAAGATATGTACAAATCTGTTGTGCGTATTTTAGGTAAGTTCCCAGTTCTAGTCGCTTGGGCGATGCGTAAAAAACAAGGCTTGCCATTAGATTATGGTGATAACACTTTAGGCTATGTAGAAAACGTCTTAAAAATGATGTTCAAGCAACCTAATGAAGATTACGTTCAAAATAAAATTATAGTAAATGCTTTGAATAAGTTACTCATCCTTCATGCAGATCATGAACAAAATTGTTCGACCTCTACGGTTCGAATCGTTGGGTCTTCTCATGCGGGTTTATTTGCTTCAATTTCGGCTGGAATTTCAGCGCTTTGGGGTCCACTTCATGGTGGGGCAAATCAAGCCGTTCTAGAAATGCTAGAAGCGATCAAAGCCGATGGTGGTGATACTAAGAAATACATGGCAAAAGCCAAAGATAAAAGTGATCCTTTTAGACTTATGGGTTTTGGACATAGAGTTTATAAAAACTTTGATCCTCGTGCTAAAATAATCAAAGTTACCGCCGATGAAGTGCTGAACGACTTAGGTATCGAAGATCCTATTTTGGATATTGCTAAAGGTCTAGAAAAAGAAGCCTTAACAGATGCGTATTTTGTAGATAGAAAATTATATCCAAATGTTGATTTTTATTCGGGAATTATTTATCGTGCAATGGGTATCCCTGTTGAGATGTTTACAGTAATGTTTGCCTTAGGACGCTTGCCAGGCTGGATTGGACAATGGCGCGAAATGCGTTTACGCAAGGAACCTATAGGAAGACCACGTCAAATTTACACTGGAAGCACACAACGTTCGTTTGAATCTGTAGCAAAGTAAGAGTCTTAGATAATGGATAAAAAATGCTAGCACTAAATGTGAATAATGAGTATGCACGTTTGAGAGCTGTCCTTTTCGGAACAGCGCAAAGTAACGGGAAAATTCCCTCTGCAGAAAATTGTTATGATCCCAGTAGTTTAGCACATGTTCTAGCAGGTACATATCCAACGGAAACAGTGATGCAACTAGAAATGTCTTCTGTGATGGCAGTATTTCAAAAATACGATGTTACAGTTTTTCGACCAAATATTATCGAA
>DDBE01000073.1 GCA_002332715.1 Flavobacteriales bacterium UBA2040 | reverse complement strand
TCGTTGGCTTCCTTAATTTCGGCAAGATTGGCTGTATCAATGAAAAACTGCATGTATTTAAGTTTGAAAGTTGTTTAGTTGCAAGTTAATGCTTTTTCATATTCCATTAACGAATGCAATGAAGAAATTGGAAAGAAAAGTTTGGACAAAAAAAAGTGGGGCAAGCTACTCACATCGCACCGCTCAACCTCATACCTTTGCTACGTTCCCGTCCTGGAGGATTAAGAGGGAGCTGGTCGTATAAGACTTACCCCACCGCAAAAGTAGTGCTTTTTTAGAAATTGAAGAGAAAAAAGGTGGTTAAATAAAACAAAAAAGTCGATCCTGAGACCGACTTTCTGTTTTTGAGTATGTTAATCGTCTTAATCGACGTGCATAAAATCTTTTTTCGCTAACAATTCATCTTCCGATTCGCGGTAATCTGGATCGTCGACGCAGCAATCTACTGGACAAACGGCAGCACATTGAGGTTCATCGTGAAACCCAACGCATTCTGTACATTTATCGTGAACGATATAATAAACATCCATATCAACAGGCTCAAAATCAGCATCCGCTTCAATTTGGTCACCGTTCAATGTGGTAATCATTCCTTTTAAAGATGTTCCATCCGAGTATTTCCACTCAGCGCCACCTTCGTAAATTGCGTTATTTGGACATTCCGGCTCACATGCTCCACAGTTGATGCATTCATCCGTAATAATTATTGCCATAACAGTTGTATTCTTTTATTAATTGCTTGCAAATATAACAACGACTGAGAAGAAGTATTGTTTAATTTTTGTGAAATTCCTGTTTTTATGTCGAAAATCACTAATCTACCTTAATTTTGCATCGTGAAAAAGGAAGAATTAGTCGATTTATTTGCTCAGTTGGGCAAAGTTTGTGCTCAATTAGGAAAAGGTGAGGAGTGGAGTGACTTTTCATTGGGTGTTACGAAAGAAGAATATGAAAAGCTTCAATATGTGGTCAATCGGCAATTTGTCTACAACGGTTGGTTTTCAAAAGAAAACGTCCAAAAGTCGCTTTTCGATTGGTCAGTCCTTTTAACGAATGAAAAAATTACGGATTGGTTAAACGGATATTCTTATAATTCGTCTCCAAAGAAAGTCAGCATCATAATGGCGGGAAATATCCCAATGGTTGGTTTTCATGATTTTGCCAGTGTCATTTTATCTGGAAATATTGCCGTTTGTAAATTGAGTTCAGAAGACAATACACTTCTTCCTGCCTTATTGGAGATGATGGTGAGTTGGAACCCTGATTTTGCCAATCATTTTGTGCTCACGGCCGGAAAAATGGGAGAAGTGGACGCTATTATTGCCACGGGAAGTAACAATTCAGTTCAGCATTTTGATCAATATTTTGGTCATTTACCGCACATTTTTAGAAAAAACCGGGTTTCGGTTGCTGTTTTGGATGGAAATGAAACAGATCAGGAAATGGAAGCGCTTGGTGACGACATCTTCACGTATTTCGGTTTGGGTTGTCGAAATGTTTCGCACCTACTTTTGCCTGAAGGATATAAAATTGACAAATTCTTTGAAGGAATATTTAAACATAAAGACATTGTCTACAACAAGAAATACGGTAATAATTACGATTACAACAAAGCCATCTTTCTAATGAATAAACATGCTTTGTTGGACAATAACTTTGTTCTTTTGAAGGAAACGGAAGATTTGCATAGTCCACTGGCTATGGTGTATCATCACGCTTACAAGAGTCAGGTTGATATCGATACTTATTTAAACGAAAATAAAGCTGATATTCAGGTTGTTATCGGTCATAACTATCTACCTTTCGGACAGGCACAAACACCAAATTGGACGGATTATGCAGATAATGTGGATACAATGCAATGGCTAGGTAAGATTTGATAGATTAGTTCAGCAAAGCTTAAAAAAAATCAGATAAACCTAGCCTATAATACATTATGGCATTTTGAACACAGATGACGCAGATTTTGTAAGATTTTCGCTGATTTGATTCGTATTTAAGATCCTATTTTTATCTTACAAAATCTGCGTTATCCGCGTTCCATTATAACCTATTCCAGTTAATATTATAAAGAATAGACCAGTCAATACAAAAATCCCCATCTGATTTCTCAAACGGGGATTTCCTTTTAAAAAAAAAATATTCTATTTCACCAAAGTCATTTCGTCGACTAGGTGAGTGGCACCGTAACATTTGTCGATCAACCAAAGGATGTATCGAATATCACAAGAAATTGTTCTTTGCAATTCTGGCTCAAAGAAAATGTCACCTGACATCGCTTCCCAGTTTCCGTCAAATGCGGCACCAATCAAGTGTCCGTCTGCATTGATAACAGGGGAACCTGAGTTACCGCCTGTGATATCATTGTTGGACAAGAAATTGATTTTCAATTCACCGTCTGCATCAGCGTATTTACCGAAATCTTTCGCCAACATTTTTTGTTTCATGACAGCGTCAACGTTGAATTCTACGTTATTCGGATCTTCTTTCGCCAATAAACCTTGTGAATTTGTTGTGATTTCATACTTAACACCTTTTGGAGAGGTATATGGCAAAATATTTCCATAGGTCAAACGTAAAGTTGAATTAGCATTCGGATAAAATTGTTTTTCCGGCATCATTTCACGAAGTCCTTTTACGTAAAGACGTTCTGCGTTTGCCAAATTAGCTTCAGCGGTTTTGATGCTTTGGCTGTCTTGAGATTTTCCAAAAGCCGCGTCGATATCAATTGCCAATCGATACAATGGATCTTTTTCCAAAATTTCTTTCTTTGGAGCTAAATGAAATGCATCAAAACGACCCTTATCCGTGAAGATAGAAGTCTTGTTTATCGCTTTCATCAATTTTTTCACCTTCCAGTTTTTCAAGAAACGCAATTTCTTCACGACATCTCCTTGTTGGTCTTTTGGAATATCTTGAATGTACATTTTCAACAAAGCACCGATGGTCTCCATTTCTAATTCCATGTTTAGTTTTTCGAAGTTTTCTTCGCCAATAACTTTTATACGTCCAGCGATATTTCCTGCCATTTCTGCGTTTCCTTGTTCCAATGGACCCATTAAAAACTTGTAACGGAAAGCCATTAACATCAAATCCACTGAGTATACCATTTCTGATTGATACGCTTTAATGTAAACGAAATCTTCTTTGGCTTTGTATGCGTCGTCTAACATACCAAGGACAGGTTCATACATTGGTTTACCTGAAGCAAATTCAGCATATTTCAACTCTTCAGCTTGTTTCTTGCCAATTACACCGTTGTTTTTCACTTGTTCCGTTTGACCGATAAAGTATTTCCAATAGTTAGCAACTTGTGCATATTTAGAAGAATACTTCAAGCGAACTGCTACGTCATCGTTCATATACGATTTCATGATGTCCAATTTTTTTCTTCTTACCTCGACACGTTTAGGTTGTTCCAAAGAAACGGCTTGATTGACACCCCAAGAACTCAAATAACGATCTGTAGATCCAGGGAAACCTAGAATCATCGCATAATCATTTTCTTTAACTCCTTTGATTGATACGGGCAAGTGATGTTTAGGTGTATACGGATGATTCGCTTCGTCATAATCAGCCGGTTTGTTGTCGGCTCCTGAATACACACGGAACATTGAGAAATCCGCTGTGTGACGAGGCCACATCCAGTTGTCTGTGTCTCCACCATATTTTCCAGCCGACTGTGGAGGAGTCCCAACGAAACGGATATCTTTAAACGTTTCTTTGACGAAAAGGTAAAACTCATTTCCTTCGTAAAAATCACGAACGAAAGCTTCATAGTGTGAGCCTTCGGTAGCATTTTTGGTTAAAACAGCCGAAATTTCTTTGATTTTCGCTGCTCTTTCTTCCGGAGTCATGCTTTCGTTTAATTGTGCCGCAATTGTTTTCGTTACATCTTCAATTCGAATAATGAAAGTTGCTGTAAGTCCTGGCACAGCTATTTCCGAAGCATGATCTTTGGCCCAGAAACCATTGTCTAAATAGTTGTGCTCTGTAGTCGAAGCTTCTGCAATTGCATCATAACCACAATGATGATTCGTTAAAATCATTCCTTTGTTAGAGATCATTTCGCCCGTACAAAATCCACCAAACGATACGATAGCATCTTTTAATGAACTATTATTGATACTATAAACTTCTTCCTGTGTTAAGCGAAGTCCATGTTTTTTCATGTCTTCATAATTTCTTCCAAGCAAGAATGGAAGCCACATTCCTTCGTCTGCTTTCGCAAAAGAACCAACCATTAGGGCAATTGCTACTAGCATTATTTTAAATTGTTTCATGTTATTTAATTGATTTTTTTGAGACATTAAATTCACAAAAAGCATTTGGCTTTTCTGGCTTTTGACGTTGACTATTGACGTTGACCTTTGACTTTGACAAATTCGTCAAGGGTCAATGTCAATGTATGCTGATCTCATCCAAAAAGATCCATGTGGGATTTCCTCTTCCAAGGTGCCAATCTGGGCAGTTGCCAGCATTTTTGACAGATATCCGAATGGCTTTAACGGTTTCATATTCAGCAACGTTCATACTTACTTTTTGAATATTGGCAGGGCGGTATTCGTTAGTTGAAGAGTTAATTTTATCTGTTCTGTATTTGGTGAAATTTACTCCATCGGTAGAAACTTCAATTGTCCATTCTGTTGGGTAGAATATCCAAGATTTTAGATCTTCTAGCAATCCCAAATCGACCGTTAACATTGCTTTCGGCTCTTTGAATTGAATTTCGGCCATTACATCAAGACCATAGAAACCTTGCCAGTCGCCAGTTCTGAATTCTTGGTTTCCTTGAATGCCATCAATGAGTGCATTTTCACCGCTAGAAGCATAAGGCAAGGTATATGGAGTAATCAGTTTCAACTGCAATTCTTCGTTTTTTTTCACAAATGAAGTTGAAACCGTTGCTGAAATTCTTTCTGATCGACCGACATATTTTGGCGGAGGATTGCTGTTTTCTGATTTATATTTATTAATCGTTCGTGCAGAAACCAAAGTCGATTCGTCAATTTGAAAAGGAGAAGTGAATTCCATCCATTCCGAATCGTTTATTTTATATTGAATTGATAAATCTGAATTTTGATACGGCAAGCTAAAATTGATGATTTGTTTCTCTGAGAAAACACGATTTTCAGGAATTAAAAATGGAATTGGAGTAAAATTTTTCGGAATTTCAGAAAGGGTAGGAGAAGAGTTGAATTCTTTCAGTTCTTCGGAAGGCTTATCAGTCATAGTGAAAACCAACAGACCTCCATTAACGATCTCGTCATGGGACAAGTAAGTTCTAAAAAGCTTCTTTCCGTTTAAATATATTCCTTTGATGTATTTGTTGGATTTGGACTGGTTAGAAACATTAATTACGAATTTTTTTCCATTGGGTAAGTCCAAAATCGCACTTTGCATTAATGGTCGACCAATATCATAATAAGGAGAACCTGGAGCTATTTGATAAATTCCCAAAGCACTCAAAACATACCACGATGACATCTGTCCACAATCTTCATTTCCTGACAATCCATCTGGTTCATTTGAATAAAGGTTGTGCAAAATACTGTCGATATACAATTGCGTTTTATCTGGTCGGTTGACATGGTTGTACAAATACGCCATGTGATGCGAAGGCTCATTTCCGTGAGCATATTGCCCTATTAATCCAGTTATATCCGCTTGATTGCGTCCTGATGTTTCTGAAGGTGCATTGAACATGTTGTCCAAATGAGTTTCTAATGCACTTTTTCCACCATGAAGTTTTGCCAAAACACCAATTGCGTGAGGAGCGAATAGCGAATATTGCCAAGCATTGGCTTCTGTATAATTAAAATTTACTTCATCTGGTTTGAAATTATTCATCCACATAGCGCCTCGTCGTGCTCTGAAAAATTTGGTTTTTGGATCAAAATGGTTAATAAAATAGTAAGGTCGGGTGGATGGAGCGAGCTGTTTGTCTACCATTGCAACATAAGCGCTCGAATACATTTTTTTTGTCATTTGATCGATACAAAACTCATCGTAAGCATATTCGAGCAATTTAGAAACGGATTCAGGTTCTTTGTCCAAGCTTATATAACCTTCATAGTAACTGAATTCTTTTGCAAAATCAAAACGTTTGGCCGTACGCAACGAAGCACTATACATTTCTCCACTAGAAAAATCAGAATAGTCTTTCAAATAAGCATCTGCCATTATAGAAACGCTGTGATACCCAATCATGCATTCCGTCTCATTTCCTGCCAATTCCCAAACGGGCAAATCTTTCTGCTGATCATCCATTCTCAAAAAAGTACGGATGAATTGATTCGTTTTTTCTTCTTGCGTCAGAGTAAACAGGGGATGAGTTGCCCGAAAAGTATCCCATAGCGAAAAAACGGTGAACTGTTTGTCATTTTTATCTTCCAATTGATGGAATTGCTTGTCCATTCCCCTGTATCGTCCATCCACATCTGAAAAAGTATTCGGAGCTAAAAATGAATGGTAAAGCGCCGTATAAAAGATTGTTTTGGTGTTTTTGTCAGCGTCGAAATGGATTTTCGAAAGTTCATTTTCCCATGCATGATTGGCTTTCACACGTTGAGCAACAAAATCGAAACCCACAATTTCTGCCCTGAGATTCTTCTCAGCTCCTTCAGTATCTACAGCTGAAATTCCAACTCGAAGCATAAGTTCTTTGGTATCCTTCGGGAATTCGAGCAACAATTTATGTCGACCATTTTTAGTGATTTGCTTCGCTTTTTTCCAATCAATATTCGATTCGAGATAAAAATAGAAGTGTTGTTCTTCCGCCCATGCCTTAGAAATACGATGACCTTTAATTTTATTTTTGGCAATCGTTTCAAAATCGGCAGAAAGGAGCTCATCTCGATAATCTAAATCTAGAAGTATGTATTTCTTTTGGTTTTGTCCGTGAAAGGTGTATTTGTGCAAACCGCTGTGGACATCAACCGTGAATTCGGCTCGAATTTTCGCGTCGATTAAATCAACGGAATAAAAACCAGGAACAGCTTGCTCTCTGTCGTGAGAAAAGCGGTGGCCATATCCATTTGGATCTATGAATTTACCTTCAGTTTTCGGTTTACCCACCTGAGGGGTAATGAGTAAATCTGCATAATCAGAAACACCAGTGCCCGACAAATGAGTATGCGAAAATCCGTAAATGATGGAATCTGAATAGTGATATCCTCCACATCCATCCCAACCATCATACCTTGTGTCTGGGCTCAATTGCATCATTCCAAAAGGACTACTTGCACCGGGATAGGTATGTCCATGTCCGCCAGTTCCAATGAAAGGATTGACGAATAAAGTTGTACTAAATGCTTCTGAGGGAATGAAAACTCCGTTGAACACTTCTTCAGCTTTGTCAGCGTTCTTTTTCAATTCTTCAATTTGTCCGAATGTCATCGAGTTTGCGACGATGGACAAGGTGAGAATCGAAAGTATTCTAAACATTCTAATTGAATTTCCAGAAAGTTGTGGCTGCTGAGCCAAGTATTGCAGCGTTTTCATCATGGAGTAAAGATAAGCGAATCTCTACTTTTCCTTTTAAAGGTTCGATAATATTTTTTTCCAATTCGATTTTAACCTTGTCAACGAACCCTTGGCCACTTTGGGCGATTCCGCCAAATAATACAAAGGCTTGTGGATTAGAAAAGCAGGAGAAATCAGCCAAAGATCGTCCTAAAATTTGAGCTGTATAATCCACTATTCTGGTCGCAAACGCATCTTTTTTCTTCCAACAATCGAAAATCGCAAGTGCATCTGGGTTTTCAATTTTTGTCAACAAGCTATCAGAGGGCATTTCATTTATCCATTCTTTGAATGTACGAACTACACCAGTGGATGATACGTACGTTTCCAAACAGCCATTTCTTCCGCAACCGCACAAACGTCCGTTTTCTGGAAAAACCCTTATGTGACCATATTCACCGGCAAATCCATGCTGCCCTTCAACCAAATGTCCTTCGATAATTATTCCACTGCCTAATCCAGTGCCCAAAGTAATGGTAACAAAATGGTCTAAGTCCTTTGCATTACCAAACATTCTTTCGCCCACGGCTGCAGCATTGGCATCGTTAATTAATATGCTTCGGGTTTCAAATTTTTCTTCAAATAAAGAGCAAATAGGAACAATGCCTTTCCACATTAAGTTGGGAGCAAATTCAATATTTCCCGTCAAAGCATTACCATTTGGAGCGCCAATTCCAATTCCGAAAAAATCTGGATAACCAGCCTCTGAAATTTGAGCGTGAATTTCTTTAATTAGTTCATCTGGCGTGGGATAATCTCTTGTAGGAACTTCTCCATGAAAAATAATAACTCCTTTATCAGAAACAACTCCAAAAGCCGTTTTTGTTCCTCCTATATCAACGCCTAGGGCATGTTTTTGATCCATGTTTTTATCTATTCAATTTCCATTCAGAATAGAACCGGGTAAGAAAATCCTTCATGAACTGATGTCTTTCTTCGGCCAATTGAATTCCTATTGTTGTATTCATCTCGTTTTTCAAAAGTAATAGTTTTTCGTAGAAATGATTGATAGTCGTCGTTTTTGCGTTAACATAGGATTCAAAGGATTCGTGAAGAACTGGTTCGGTGTTTTCAGCATATATAATCTGATTTCTATTTCCTCCAAATGCAAATGCACGAGCGATTCCAATGGCACCAATTGCATCCAAACGATCTGCGTCTTGTACGATTTTAGTTTCCAAGGACAAGACGCCTGCATCTACTTTTGCTCCTTTAAATGAGATTTTATCCACAAGGGAAGCCACTTCATTTGCTATGGACATGTTGGC
The DNA here is from genome assembly GCA_002332715.1 of Flavobacteriales bacterium UBA2040. GTDB lineage: Bacteria > Bacteroidota > Bacteroidia > Flavobacteriales_D > Crocinitomicaceae > UBA2040. Next base: position 5,919 of record DDBE01000073.1, on the reverse strand, counting down.
ACCGAGTTCGATCAACCATTCTTTCGCTTTTTGACCGCCAGCATTAAGTTTACCTCCATTAAATTTATGATCAGATATATCGTGTAAAAGAGCGCCTAATTCTATTACGTCACGATCTCCACCTTCGAGAGATTGTATGTGCATCGACATATCGCGCACACGACGAATATGTTCCCAATCGTGTCCAGTCGGTTCATTTTTCCATTCCTCCTTGAGAACACTTTCTATTTGATTAATTATTTCTTTCATTTTTTCTTTTGAAGGTGATAAAAATCAAGAGTTCCTTCGATTGTACTTGCTACCAATTGCTTTTTGAAAACCGACATTACAAAGTAGTTTCCTTTTGCAAATTCGCTCCATGATTCTCCAAAATCACTTGAAACATCGATTCCATTTGTTCCACAAGCATAGAGTATTCCTTTGTGGTACATCACATTAGAGCGATATCCCATCAAGTCTTCTTTTGGTGAATGCCAAGTTGTACCTCCATCATTTGAAATTCTGCAAGTTCCAATTCTCTCGTTGGGTTTTGTATAATCCCCACCTACTGCGATAAAAGTTTTATTATCGGGAAGAATGACGAAAGAATAAGCACCGCAGCTTTCGCATGGGTTGAACCCAAGATCAAAATCATTCCATGTTTTTCCAGCATCTTGCGAAAAATACATGCGCGAATCCATTCCGCCTGAAACAAAATACCAATCATTTTTATTGGTCATCTGAACATTTGTTCCACTCGCTGCAAAGCCGGCCTCACTTTGAATAGATTGAGGCAGGCTATCGGGTTGAGTCCAAGATTCACCATTGTCATTACTATAGAAAAGCATAAAGCGATCACCCCTTGGGTCGCCCATCATGAACAGAGAGTTTTTAACCAAAGAAATCCCATCTAAAAAAAGGCCTTGATATTTATTAATCACATATTCTTCAGTTTTTCGATTGATAGTAATAGTGGAACTAGAGTCACCACTTGCCAATAAAACAATGTATTTTTTACTAACCTCAATATCCCGTAATTCGACATTTCTGTTGTAATCTCTGTCCTCAACTGTTTCTGTTTTGCGATCTATAATGTAGAGTTTACCATCTGATGCAGCAATGAATATTTTTTTCTTATCCGCAGTTAAACCTCTCGCATGAAGCCTTGGGTTTTTGCCATATTGTATCGAAAACAGTAGCTTATTCTCAGTTTGACCGAAGGTGTCAATTGTGAGAAAGAACAGAATACTAAGAACGATACCGTTGAGTAAATTTTTCATATTGTTGTTTTCTTAATTCCTCAAGGTTTTCTGGAATTTCTCTTTTCCAACGTTTGTGCGACCAAATCCAATATTGCGGATCTTTGTAAATGTCGTTTTCAAGACTTTTTACATGGGCATCCGTTATTTCACCGTACTTCATTTCAGATGGTAAATTACAAATTGGCTCAAAGGTTACATTGTAATATCCACGTTTCACCTTCGTCGTGTGCAAAAACACCACAGCGTAATTGTATTCATGGGCAATATTTTCAGTACCAAATGCTACTGCAGTATCCTGATTGAGAAACTTGGTCCAATACGATTTCATCGAATCTCCAGGACTTTGGTCTGCTAAAACAAGCAATGAAATTGGATTACCATTTTCTTGACGAAGCGTTTCTTTGAAGTTTTTCGCATGAACTATTTTCATTCCAAAACGAGAGCGTCGAAGGTTAATCCTTTTGTCCCAAAAGGTGTTGGTCATGGGCATTCCGATACCAACAGCTTGATGAGCGAATAGAAAGTTCTGGGCACAAATAACCCATTCCCAGTTGTTGTAGTGTCCACCAACGAAAATCACATTCTTGCCTTGAATATACAATTGATCAATTTCATCCCGATTTTGAACATGAATCCGTTTTTTCAATTGCATTTTTGAAATGGTAAGATTTTTAACACCTTCGGCTAACAAATCAGTGAAATGTCTGTAAAATTTCCGTTCAATTTTTCTCCGTTCTTTGTCTGTTTTATCTGGAAATGAATTTGCAATATTATTTCGTACAACACCTCGTCGATAAGAAATTATAGAAATGAGTAGTAAATAAAAGATGTCGGTAAACAAATAAAGAACCCAGAGCGGAAGTAGCGATATTGGAATAACAAGAAGGTAATACGCTAATTTCGAGAGCATAAGGTTATTTGTATTTATCTCCCCAGCGCTCTTGAATGTATTTTTCAATTTCGATTTCTCGGCTGTTACTACCCGCTTTAAAAAATTGCGAATTCTCCAGTCCATCGGGCATGAATTCTTGTTGAACAAAATTGCCTGGAAAGTTGTGCGAATATAAATAATCTTTACCATAACCGAGCTCTTTCATGAGTTTGGTTGGTGCATTTCTAAGCGGAAGAGGTACAGGTAAATTTCCCGATTTCCTTACTTCCTCTTGTGCTTTTCCAATGGCCATATAACTGGCATTTCCTTTCGGACTAGTTGCTAAATAAACAACACATTGAGCAAGGATAATACGACTTTCGGGCCAACCGATGGTTGTAACCGCTTGAAAACAATTGTTCGCTAAAATTAAAGCAGTAGGATTCGCAACACCAATATCTTCAGCGGCAAGAATGATTAATCTTCTAGCAATAAACTTAGGGTCTTCGCCGCCTTCAATCATGCGCGCCAACCAGTATATTCCAGCATCGGCGTCGCTACCTCGAATAGATTTGATGAAAGCGGAAACGATATCGTAATGTTGTTCGCCGTCTTTGTCGTAACGAGCTATATTTTGTTGAGCAATATTTGTGACTAATTCGTCTGTGACAATCACTTGGTCTTCCTTTTCTTGAGCGCCAACGACCAATTCGAACACACTCAATAGTTTTCGGGAATCACCACCTGAAATGGCGAACAAGGCATTGGTTTCTTCAAGAACAATGTTCTTGGTTTTTAACCATTCATCTTTTGAAATGGCACGGTTTAAAATTAGCTGTAACTCATCCTTACCATGCGATTCCAAGGTATACACTTGACACCTTGATAAAAGGGCTGAGATTACCTCAAAAGATGGATTTTCAGTCGTGGCACCAATTAAAGTAACGACGCCTTTTTCAACCGCACCAAGCAAAGAATCTTGTTGAGATTTCGAAAAACGGTGGATCTCATCAATAAAAAGGATGGTGCCTTCTTGTTTGAACATTCCTCCAGATTCGGCACGTTGAATTACATCTCGTACATCTTTAACTCCGCTTGAAATAGCAGAAAGAGTTGAGAGTGGACGTTTTAATTTGTTTGCAATGATTTGAGCCAGAGTCGTTTTCCCAACTCCTGGGGGGCCCCATAAAATAATCGAAGGTAAAACACCAGCATCTAAGGCACGGCGTAAAGAAGCTCCTTCAGCAAGTAGATGATTTTGACCTATGTATTCCTCCAAGGTAAACGGTCTCATTCTTTCCGCCAAGGGAGTCGAAGGCATTATCATTCAGGCTTTTTGTGTTTCCAACGACGATGCGACCACAACCAATACTCTGGATTTTCAGCGATGACCATTTCCAAATATTTGGTGTGTTGATCTAGAACGCTCTGGAAACGAGTTTTTTAAATTTTGACGAACAATCTTTTTCCGGTAACCAACTACATAATAAGCTAGGATGTTAACAAAGTCGGTAAGCCAATATAATACCCTGAACGGTAGAGAGGAGATCGGAATTACCAAACCACAATAAAGTATTTTACTGAGCAAATTACCTTTTTTTATTATACGAGCGGCAAAACTACTCTTTTCACGTTTACTTGGTAGCGATATCTCCATAAATTCTTTTTATTTTATTCAGGAACGTGAAAAAATGTTAATTGTTGTTTGGATTGACTGGAAATTTTGAAAACATCTCATATTTCCCTCCCAAAGACTTTAAACTGTCTTCCCAGAGGTTGTCATTTTTGGTATCCATGATCCAAGAATTGTTTTTCGGGCGGCAAACCACCCATGATTTCTCCTTGATCTCATCGTTTAACTGTTGCGCATCCCAGCCGGAATAACCGAGAAAATAACGAACACATTTTTCCGGATGCTCCTCTGCTTTCAATAAACTCTTTAAGATTTCAAAGTCGCCGCCTAAGAATATTCCATTTACTAATTCCGAACTCCCTGGAACTTTATCACCAAAGGAGTGAATGAAATAAAAGTGTGATACTTCAACTGGGCCTCCGATGCTGATTTTCGGATTCGATTCGAGAATGTATTCGGGAAGACCATCAAATTTTTTTTCAAGAAAATTGTTCAGAACGAATCCAAAACTTCCTTTCTCGTTGTGCTCACAAAGGAGAATTACGCTTCGCGTAAAATATTCATTATCAAGAAAAGGTTCGGAAAGAAGCAATAAGCCTGCTTCAGGCAATAATCGTGTATTAAAATTTAAATCAAGCAAATTTAGACTTTTCTATAAATATATTTAAAAACATCCTGTGTTAAAGAATAAAAAGCGTGATTCTCCATTTCTTATGAAATAAGCTCGTTAGGGATGCAATAATAATGAGATATTGTACTTTTGACAATAAATAAATATATTCGTATTCAAAACTAACAAAATGATATATTCTCGCACCAACCTGTTATTAATATTCTTTTTAAGTTTTTCATTTTTTTCTTTATGTCAGAGTTCATTCGAGATAAATGAAATACATGAAAAGAAGATTAACCGACTGCTTAAAAAAATGTCAATTGCCGAAAAAGTAGGGCAGACCTGTCAAATTACTCTGGATGCCGTTTTAAAAATAGATTCAACTGGCAAGAGCCTTGAACCAGCTCAAATCGACAAAGTAAAATTGATAGAAGCGATTGATTCTTTTAAAGTTGGATCAATTTTAAACGTTTCATCACATACGCTTACAATTGAGGTATGGAAAAATATTCTCAACGATATTGAAAATATTTGTCAGGAGTTGAAAACGGAGGTTCCAATAATTTATGGAATAGATGCCATACACGGGGCTAACTACACTGTGGGTGCCACTCTTTTTCCTCAAGAAATTGGTTTGGCAGCAACCTGGAATAGAGATTTGGCGAGAAAATTTGCTGAAATAACCGCTTACGAAATGAGGTATACTGGACTGAAATGGAATTTTTCACCTGTTCTTGATTTAGCGCGACAACCTCTTTGGTCTAGATACTTTGAAACTTTAGGTGAAGATCCATTTTTGGCAAGTGAATTAGGGTTAGAATTAATCAACGGATATCAAGGTAAAGGTCCATTAGATGCAAATCATGTAGCGAGTTGTCTGAAGCATTTCGTCGGTTATAGTGGTTCATTTTCAGGAAGAGACAGGACGCCCGCATGGATTCCATCGAAATTTATGAAAGAATTGTACTTGCCTTCATTTCAAAAAGCTATCGAAGGAGGAGCAATGACGGTTATGGTGAATAGTGGTGATGTAAATGGAATTCCTGGACATGCGAATAAATACTTGTTGACGGATGTTTTGAAAGATGAGTGGGGTTTTAAAGGATTCGCAGTATCGGATTGGGAAGATTATATCATGCTTGAAACAGTGCACGAGGTGGCTGGAAGTCCGCAGGAAGCTATAGTATTGGCTTTCAATTCAGGTGTAGACATGAGTATGGTACCCACGAATCCACATTACAAGACCTATTGTGAGGACATGATTAAAGCAGTTTGTGAAAAAGAAATTACTTCAGAACGTTTAGACGATGGGGTACGAAGAATATTACGAGTAAAAATGGCTATGGGATTATTTGATGAGCCGGAATCTACACAATATTCGAAATTTGGTTCTGAGGAATTTAAAAAAGCCGCATATACTTCTGCTGCTGAATCAATAACGTTGCTTAAGAACACAGACAACTTTCTACCATTAGATAGGTCTCAAAAAGTATTGATTGCTGGACCAACTTCGAATGACTTAAATTCCCTAAACGGTGCTTGGACACATACTTGGCAAGGT
>DDBE01000008.1 GCA_002332715.1 Flavobacteriales bacterium UBA2040 | reverse complement strand
AATACGATAATAGGTAAATCATTTTCTTTACACAAAGTGAACGCTGTCATATCCATTATCTTCAATCCTTTTCCGTAAGCGTCGTCATAGGTTATCATGTCGTATTTTGTGGCTGTTGGATCTTTAAATGGATCTGCGGAATAAATCCCGTCAACTCTCGTTCCTTTCAATATTACATCCGCATTCACTTCTATGGCTCTCAACGCCGCTGCTGAATCCGTGGTGAAATATGGATTCCCTGTTCCAGCTCCAAAAATCACAACACGTCCTTTTTCAAGATGACGCATCGCTCTTCGTCTTACAAATGGTTCAGCGATTTCCTTCATTTCAATAGCAGATTGTAATCTAGTTTTCACACCAGTGGATTCCAATGCTGCTTGCAAGGCCATGCTATTAATCATCGTTGCCAACATACCCATGTAATCACCATGGGTTCGATCCATCCCACCTTCTTCGGCTTGCACACCTCTAAAAATATTACCTCCACCAATAACAATAGCAATTTCTACGCCAGATTCATGTACTTCTTTGATTTGTTCGGCATACGAACTCAAACGTTTATTATCAATTCCAAACTGTTTTTCACCCATCAGGGATTCACCGCTTAGTTTTAGGAGAATTCTTTTGTATTTCATTATAGAGATGATGTTTTACATGCAAATATAAATAAAGAGAATAGTTTGAAGCGAAAAAGTTGTAAACGTGTTTGAAGAATTGAGTGTTTTGTTTATTGGTAGGAACTGGTCCAACCTTTCAAGTCCGTCTTTCCTTGATGGTTGAGGCTTACTTTATAAAAATTTGGAAAGAAATCTACCTTAATAATATCTACTTGCTTCATATTTTCAAGATGATTGTTAACACTTGACGGAGAAAGTTCAAGACATTTTGTGAGATCTATGTTTTTGCACCACTCCTTTTCGTATAGAATTTCTAAAATTCTAACCCTTACTGGGTGAGAAAGTGCTCGACCGATGTTGGCGATTAGTTTTTCGTTTTCTGAGAATTGTTTTGTCTTTGAAGCTCTTATTTTTAGTTTAGTTTGGTTTGTAAAATTTCTTTTTCCTAATTAAGTTAAGCAAAAAATTCAATAATACAGATCAAAATTCCAAATATTTCGCACTCCTTATGACAGTCAATAAGTTAAGTCACATTCTTGTGAAAAAACAAAACCTACCAAAAACAAAAAACCGTCTAGAAAAATCCTAGACGGTTTCGAAAAACTATTTAGTCAATCGCTTAGCTCATCGCCAAACGCTTATAGTCTGTTACCGCTAAACCACTTTCAGCAGATGCAACGAATTCTTCAACAGATACTTTATTATCACGAATAAACTCTTGACTCAACAATGTGTTTTCTTTAAAAAATTTGTTCAAACGACCGTAAGCAATTTTCTCCGCCATTTCTGCAGGTTTGCCTTCTTGAATTGCCAAGTCTTTTCCAACTTCCAATTCACGTGCAATTGTCTCTTTATCAATTCCATCTTTACTCAAAGACAATGGATTCATTGCAGCTACTTGCATAGCAACTTGTTTCCCAGCGTCTTCAGCTGAATCTGATGCTTTATTCAATGCAACCAATGTAGCCAATTGATTTCCTGGGTGATTGTAAGCAACAACTTGTTCTGCTTTCAATACTTCATACCCTGACAAATCTAATTTCTCTCCAACAACACCAACTTGCTCAGTGATTTTCTCATCAACAGTTAATCTATCATTGAATTTCATCCCTTTCAATGCATCAATACTTGTTGCTTTGTTGGCCATTGCCACTTTCAAAAGTGAATCAACGAACTCACGGAATGAATCATTTTTAGCAACGAAATCAGTCTCACAGTTCAATCTTAAAACATATCCTGTTTTTCCACCGTCTGTTGTGTCAGCAATAACTAAACCTTCTTTGGCTTCGTTCTCACCGCGCTTCGCAGCTACTTTTTGTCCTTTTTTACGTAAGATATCTACTGCCGCTTCGAAGTCACCGTTTGACTCAACCAATGCGTTTTTGCAGTCCATCATTCCTGCGCCTGTTTGTTGGCGCAATTTATTTACATCTGATGCTGTGATTGCCATAGCAATTATATTTCTTTAATTAATTAATCTTTTTTGTATCTTATTTCGTAGTTGCTTTCTTAGCAGGGGCAGCTTTTCCACCGTCCACTTCATCTTGCCAAGCTTTCAACTCATCCCACTTACCTTCTGCAGCCATTCCAGCTTGCTTAGGCCATGTGTCTGGTGTGTGATTTCCACGAACACCCTCGATCATTTCAACGATTTTTTCAGCAGTTGATCCTGCTACGTCAGCGTAAGTTGCTAAACCTGCAGCTGCTAATGTTTCAGCAATTTTCGGTCCAATACCTTCGATTTTCGTTAAATCGTCAACTTTAGCATCCGATTTTGTTGCTTTCGCTTTTGCTTCTTTTAAAGGAGCCTCTTCTTTCACTTCTTCCACTTTTGCTTCAGGAGCTTTTGCAACTACAACTTTCTCTTCCTTCGCTTTTCCTTCAACGACAGGTTCTGCAGCTTTAGTTTTACGTGGACGAGTTGTTTTTGCTGGTGCTTCAGATGAAATCCCAGAATCTTCAGTTGCTTTCTCTTTATCACCTCCAGCTTTTCTTTCTGCCAAACCATCTTTGATAGCATCGCAAATCGTATCAATAATAATTGAAATCGATTTTGTTGCATCATCATTTGCAGGGATAGGAAAATCAACCAAACGAGGGTCAGAATTCGTATCAACCATTGCAAAAATTGGAATGTTTAATCTTTTTGCTTCGCTCAAAGCAATATGCTCTTTCAAAATATCTACTAAGAAAACTGCAGCTGGCTGACGAGTCATATCTACGATAGAACCAAAATTCTTTTCTAGTTTTTCTCTTTGACGAGTTTTGAAAAGACGCTCTCTCTTGTTCAATGTTTCCCAAGTACCATCTGTTTGCATTTTGTCGATAGTCGACATTTTACGAATAGACTTACGAGTTGTTTGGAAGTTTGTCAACATTCCTCCTGACCATCTTTCAGTAACGAAAGGCATGTTCAATTCTTTAACCTTGTCTGCAACAAGATCTTTGGCTTGTTTTTTCGTTGCTACGAAAAGAATTTTCTTTCCGGATTTGGCGATTTGTTTCATTGCCGCTGCAGCTTGATCCAAGTGCGCGATTGTCTTATTTAAATCAATGATATGGATACCTTTTTTCTCTTCAAAGATATACGGCGCCATTGCCGGATTCCATTTTCTTCTCAAGTGACCGAAATGTACACCTGCTTCTAATAAATTATCGAATGTAACTTTTGACATTTTTGTTTCTTTAATATTTGTTTACGTTCCTTTAGTTATCAGTTAACGAAGGGTTCCCGAGGGAAGGGTACTCCGTACTTGGATACTAAACAAGCGCCAAAATAGTTTACTATTAATCTTAACGTTTTGAGAATTGGAATTTCTTTCTCGCTTTTGGTTGACCTGGTTTTTTACGCTCCACCATTCTTGGGTCACGTGTCATTAAACCGTCAGCTTTTAAAAGCGGCTTGTAATCTTCCGAAACTTTAACCAAAGCACGAGAGATACCCAAACGGATAGCTTCTGCTTGACCATTGATTCCTCCTCCTACTACAGTTACGTTGATGTCATATTGACCAACTGTATCTGTTTTCTCGAAAGGCTGAACCACTTTTCCTTGCAATACTGCAACTGGAAAATGCTCCTTGTAATCCTTTTTATTTACGATCACGTTCCCTTTACCTTTTTTCATGTAAACACGAGCAACGGATGTTTTTCTTCTTCCTAATGTGTTGATAATTTCCATACTGATTATTTGAATGTGTTAAGGTCCAGTACAGTCGGTTTTTGAGCTTCTTGATTGTGCTCATTGCCAACATACACCTTAAGGTTTCTAAATAGTTCTCTACCTAAAGTATTTTTAGGTAACATCCCTTTCACCGCTTTTTCAATCAAGCGACCGGGTTGTTTTCTCAACATCTGTTCCGCAGTAGTCGTTTTCTGACCTCCGGGATAGCCTGTGTAACGAACGTATTCTTTATCAACCAATTTCGCTCCCGAAAAAGCTACTTTTTCTGCATTGATGATAATTACGTTGTCACCACAGTCTGCATGTGGGGTAAAGTTAACCTTGTGTTTTCCACGGATAACTTTCGCCACCTTGCTTGCTAGACGACCAAGCGTTTGGCCTTCTGCGTCTACGATAAACCACTGCTTATCAGCAGTTTCTTTATTCGCAGATCGGGTTTTGTAACTTAATGTATCCACAATCTTTTTTATTTAAATAAGACAATTCCCCTAAATTGGGGCTGCAAAGATATGGTTTCTTGTTTTTATTAACAAGAGATTTTTAGTTTTAATTGAAGAAATAATAGCAGGAACGAAAAAGAAGTGAAATCCGGTTATAAAAGCGATTATTTCAACTAGTTTATTTTTCGCATTTTTGACTCGCCTTGCGCGCCTGCAGCCGAATATATGAAAGTAAATTAATTGTCCGTGCAATCTGTAATCGTAGCAGTGATTATATCACCTTTGTTTAGACCGCCTTCAACATTAATTACCTTGACTACTTTCAAAGTATATGTTTCAGGACCTATCCATTTAATCTTCATGATGATCTTCGATCGTCTACCATCCCAAGACTCATATTGTTTCTTTTCAGTGCGAATGACGATGGCATCTGAATCTAGTCCTACATATTTAAACTTCCCAGTTTTAAATTTCTCAGAACAGGACCCAGTTTGCCCGAATGAAATGAACTGAATGAAAAATAACGAATCAATTAGAAGTAGTAGTTTTATAAAGTTTCTATTTGGACTTGAATTTATTAATCGCATTTCGCGTGAAATCACTTAAAACTAGCCGACCGCTCAAAGCAGCTCTTTCCTTTAAAAGTTCATCCCAATTTTCTGTTCCTTGCCAAAACACTTCCTTCAACAATCGCATCGCTTCTGGATTACTTTTCGCTAAGGTCTGAGATAGCACATCGATTTTTGCATCCATTTCTTCCACGGTATCAAAAACGTCATCATAAAGTCCTTTTTTTAAAGCCCAGTTTGCCGAACACCAATCTGCTGCATTTATTGCCAACTGACTCATCGCGGAAATTCCAATTTTTCGTTCAACAGGAGGACCTACGACAAATGGTCCAATTCCAACTGCTAATTCAGAAAGTTTAATGTCCGAATGGCGGGTTGCAAAACAATAATCTACGGCAGATGCGACTCCAACACCTCCACCAACGGCTTTACCTTGAACTCTTCCAATTATTAATTTAGGACATTTTCTGCAAGCATTAATAACATTGGCAAAGCCAGAGAAAAATACTTTTCCTGTTTCAAAATCTTCAATGGATATTAACTCATCAAAACTTGCTCCAGCGCAAAAGGCCTTTGCACCAGCCGATTTTAAGACAATTACTTTAACAGATTCATCAGCACCCATTTTTGTAATGGTATCTGCTAACAAGTTCAATATTTTCCCTGGTAGTGAATTGCTTAATGGGTGACCGAATTCAATAGTGGCTATTCCTGTTTCAGAAATTTGGGTTGTAACATGACCTTGATGAATTGCATCTGACATATAATAAATTTGATTTATTTCTTAATCCACTCTTCTTGTAAATGGCTTTCTTTCTAACTTTTGGGCGTCCCCACTTAATGTAGTTCTTGTTCTCGGTCTTTTTGAAAAGCCGGGAGTTTCTCTTTTTTGAAATCCGCCTTCCCGTTTAAAAGGTTTTTTCTCAGGAGCAGCAGGTTTTGGTGCAGGGCGATTTCCTTTGGGTGAAGCAATTTTCACATCCAATGATCGACCATTAACTTCCAACCCTTTAAGGGCTTGAATTGCAGAGATTGCTTCATCGGCATCATCCATTTCAACATACCCATATCCTTTTGATTTTTTAGTTTCCCGATCATACACGACATGTGCATATGAAACTGTTCCAAAAGCAGAAAAAGTAGCTTTCAAATCTTCAGAGGCGATTTCCCAATCGAGATTTGCAATAAAGATATTTGTCATAACTCTCTAAGTGCCCAAGGCGTGACCTTTCCTTGATTTATTAACGGAAATACCAAATCGTGGCAAATCGATCACAAGATTCGCCGGGAGAATAATTTGGCAGAGATTTATTTATTAGTAGTTTATTTTAATGTAAAGCTATCTTTTCCAGCCAACTGACCGTCTACATAAATCTTCACTTTATAATTCCCTTTCGATACATCAGCCCCTTTTAAATCATAGAAAATGGACAAATCGACACTCTCATTGTTGTAGTCGATATCTTTTTTATCAGAATATGCAATAGTACCAATTTCCATTTTTACAACATCCGAGCTACGCGACTGAAGCGTTTTTCCAGATGGATCGATAATTTGCATATAAACTGACTTTCTTCCAGCCGGTGTAATAGGATTTTTCGAAATTGTGAATGTCGATACAATTTGCACTGTATTTCTTGCCTTATTCGTTTCCTCAGTCGTATTATTCAACTTCATTCTCAATCCTGTTGAGGTGAAACTGAATGCTTGCAACTTAGAACCTTTCTTAACTTGTTCAGCACTCAACGCAGCATCTTGTTTGAATTGATCTCTTTCGGAAGTCGTTTGATTCAATCTTGTTGTCGTCGTATCTAAACGTGTATTCAAATTTAAATTCAAAGTATTCAAAGAATCAATTTGCATCACATATCCTTTCATGATACCACGTAAGGTTTCGTTCTCACGTCTCATGGCAAACAATTGTGACGCCGTCAATTTATTTGATTTCTGTAAAGAACTCATTTGAGACATCAACTCTTGAATTTTTTCTTTCTGAACATTTAAACTATCTGCTTTCGAAGCGTCTTTGTCGATTAAGGCGTCATACGTTTTAAGCATATTTTGAAAATCCTTTCTCAGGTCATTTGACATATTATCTACATATCCAGCCATCATTTGATTCATACCATCTTGATCGGCCAATAATTCTTTTGTTTGATTTTGGCACTCATTCAACTGCGAATTTTTCGAAGACCAAAGCCAAGCAAAAAAGCCCACAGCTATGAGCAAGAGTAATATTGCGGCGATAAAACCACCATTGTTTTTTTTGATTTCGGGTGTAGGGTTTATTTCTGTCATGACCTAATAGTCTAATTGTTGTAAAAAGTAAACGGTTGTTATCTTATAAAGGTGCAAGTCTAAAGAACAAAAGATTGTTAATCTTTCGGTAAATTTATTGATATTTTTAATATGGATGTTAAAAACAAAATCTAATATAGACTGAAACCTACGCGGCTTCAATTGAAAAAGTAAAACTTTCCATAATTGCATTTGCAAGCAATTTTTTACACGCTTCTGTTACTTTTTCTTTCGCAGCACTTTCATTTTCCGCTTCCACATGTAAACGAATATGACGACCTATTCTGACCTCAGAAATCTCCGGCA
>DDBE01000202.1 GCA_002332715.1 Flavobacteriales bacterium UBA2040 | reverse complement strand
GGTGCTGGAATTTGGGAAAATCAAATTGTTGTAGCTTTCGAGAGCGGGGGGGATGTTTTGTCTTCGATTTTCTATGTTTTGACCAGAATGGAAGAGTACCAAAACGACCAATGGGACAATCACGGGCGATTTATTGGTGCAGAAAGCTGGCAATTTAAAAATGGAGTTCTCGACCAAACGATTTGTGATAGATGGGCAGTTGCTTTTATTGAATTCATTGAAAAGGAAACGAAAGAGAAACTAGATTTTCAAGTTGCACCTGTGCAGATTATTCCAACATTTGATATAGACAATGCCTTTGCTTACAAATACAAAACAGGGAGTAGAAAGATACTATCGAAAGCGAAGGATTTGGTACAAGGAAATAAATTTCGGCAGAAGGAGCGTGCGCAAGTGTTAACAGGGAAATTAAAGGATCCCTACGACGGGTATGAAAAAATTCTGTCAATCGCGAAAAATTTTCCAACACACGTTTTTTGGTTGGTTGGCGATTACGGAAAAAAGGATTTTAATATCACCATTGAAACGCCTGAAATTGAAAGTCTGGTGACTGAAATAGGTATAAATAGTTCAATAGGCATTCATCCCAGTTATCGCTCTAATTCAGAATCAAACTTATTAAAAAAAGAGATTAATCGTTTGGAAAAAGTTACGAATTCAAAGACCTTGTCTTCAAGACAACACTTTTTAAAACTTCGTTTCCCAGAAACCTTTCATGCGCTTTTACATAACGAAATAAACGAAGATTTCACCATGGGATTTGCCGATCAAATTGGTTTTAGAAATGGTACAGCTCGCTCTTTCCATTGGTTTGATTTGTCAAAAAACGAAAAAACGAAATTGTTAATTCGACCTTTTGCATACATGGATGGATCATTAAACGAGTATCTGAAACTTTCAACTACCGAAGCGAAAAACAGAATTGAAAAATTGCTTCAAGAAGTGGAAAAATTCGGTGGCGATTTCATTTTTCTATGGCATAACGAAACGATAACCGATCACGGAATCTGGAAAGGATGGTCGAGTGTTTTGGATTTCACCTTATCTTTAAAAACGAAATGACACAAAAAAGAATTCTTCTTTGGGCAATTGCTTTTATTGCCGTTGCGATTATTTTCGGAGCCTTTGGAGCCCACGCTTTGAAGGAAAGAATCTCCGCAGAAAGGTTGGTTTCTTTTGAGACAGGTGTTCGCTATCAGATGTATCACGGCTTGGCGCTTTTAGCACTTGCTTTACTTACCGAAAAATCGACTTTTGGTAATCGACTTCCTGTCAACCTCATAATTATTGGAACACTACTTTTCTCTTTTTCAATTTATGGATTGGCCTTGCAAGAAGTTTTTGGAATGTCGCTTAAATTCCTGGGTCCAATTACACCACTTGGTGGTTCCGTTTTAATTATCGGATGGATAATTCTAGGCTTTAAAATTTTCAAATCGGAATGAGCAAGCTGAAATTCACACTTTTGGGGACAGGTACTTCGCAAGGAGTGCCGGTAATTGCCTGTGGATGTGCGGTGTGTTCTTCAGAGAATCTAAAAGACAAACGACTACGATGTTCTGTTTTATTGACCGTTGATGACAAAAACTATGTGATTGATACAGGACCTGATTTTCGTCAGCAAATGTTGCGAGCGGATGTGCAAAGTCTTGAAGCTGTGATTTACACCCACGAACACAAGGACCATATCGCGGGGATGGACGATGTTCGCGCTTTTAATTTCAAGCAGAAGCGGGATATGGAAGTGTATTGCAATTCAGAAGTAGAGACGGCTTTGAGGAGAGAATTTTATTATGTTTTTAATGACAATCCCTATCCTGGAATTCCGAAGGTAAATATCAATCCGATAGCCAATAAAGCCTTTCAAATTGACGATATTCTTTTCACGCCGATTCAAGTTATGCATCATAAAATGCCCGTTTTTGGATTTAGAATTGGCGACTTTTCGTACATCACTGATGCCAAAACAGTAGCTCCAGAAGAAAGAGAAAAATTGAAAGGCACGAAAGTTTTAATTGTTAATGCCTTGAGAAAGGAAGAACACATTTCTCATTTCAATTTAGAACAAGCTCTTGCTTTTATCGAAGAAATAGGACCGGAAAAAGCGTATCTTACGCATATTTCCCATTTGATGGGGAAACACGATGAGGTTGAAAAAGCACTTCCACCGAATGTTCGAATTGCACACGACGGTATGGAAATCATACTTGATCGGCCATAGAAAACGAAAGAATTAAATAATTAACTTTGTACTAAACGAACTCAATTATGGCAAATAATTTACTCAAAGGAAAAAGAGGCATCATATTCGGTGCTTTGAACGAACAATCTATCGCTTGGAAAGTGGCACAAAGAGCGCACGAAGAAGGCGCAACGTTTGTTTTGACGAACGCACCTATTGCCATGAGAATGGGCGAAATTAACAACTTGGCGAAAGAAACGGGGTCTGAAATCATTCCTGCAGATGCAACGTCTGTAGAGGATTTGGACAATCTAATCACAAAATCTATGGAGATTCTTGGTGGTAAATTAGATTTCGTTTTACACTCGATTGGCATGTCGCCTAACGTTAGAAAAGGAAAACATTATTCAGAAAACAATTACGCATACTATAACCAATCGATGGATGTTTCAGCGATTTCTTTGCACAAAACTTTGGCATCATGCTACAAGTTGGACGCTCTGAACGAGTGGAGTTCGGTTGTTGCGTTGACTTACATTGCAGCACAACGAATCTTCCCTGATTACAACGATATGGCGGATGCGAAATCATTGTTAGAATCAATAACACGTTCATTTGGATACCACTACGGAATCAAGAAAAAAGTACGTGTGAATACGATTTCACAATCTCCAACGGTTACCACTGCTGGACAAGGGATCAAAGGATTTACCGAATTTATTAATTTCTCGGAACAAATGTCTCCACTTGGAAACGCACCAGCTGTAGCTTGTGCTGACTATTGTGTATCAATGTTCTCAGATTTGACCAGATATGTTACCATGCAGAATTTATTCCATGACGGAGGATTCAGTAATACGGGGGTAACGCAACAAGTTATAGAGAAATTTGGGGAATAGGCACGAATTACAGAAAAAAGGACCGCAAAAAAAAGAAGGGGCATAATGCATTGTGCCCCTTCTTCTTCTTTTTGATTATTTATTCAGATTCCAATTGTATTCCTTGTAAGAAATCTTCACTGAACTTTCAATTTCTGTATCGACATACTTGTTCAAGAAAGTTATTATATTTCCAAAGTCAACTTTGTACCAATCGAATATATTCGAAATTTCTGCTTTTGATGCGGTTATCGAATTCATGGAATTGTCGTTGATAAATCGTTTGGTTTGCGATTCGAGCAAAGAATTTAGGTTTCCGGAAGTATATGCATTGTTCAATAGTTTCGGACAAGAAATACTCGCGCAATTTACAGCAAAGTGAATTCTAGGTTCATTAAAATCTTTACGGATAATTCCATTTTCTATATCATTCAAACTCAAAGTTTTCCCATCCAATTTGATGAATTTTTTATCCCAAGGTTTTCCTCCTGCGATGTCTTTTATTGATTTTACTGGATAATTGTCCACCACCAATTCGATCGTATATAAATTATAGGCATTGATCCAATACGCTAATTTTTCATTTTTACTCCAAGAAGCTTCAGGTAGATTTTCTTCAAAATGCTGAGTTGCCTGTGACAACATTTGTCGATTTGTCTTTATTGCCGAATAGTTCACATTTCCAGAACTGGATACAAAATTGCTCAATATTTGACCATAAACTTGTGAGAAATCTACCTTAATCATTTTGGTTTCTGTTGCTTTTGGTTCTTCGATTTTTTCAGTTGAAGCGTCAGGTGCAACCTCAATCAACTCTGTTTTTCCAGAAATAGGGTCTACCTTTTTTTGAATAGTTACTTTTTTTCCATCTTTCGTGATAACCTTCGTTTCAATGATTTCTTGTTTTTCTGGATATCCTTTTATTTGAGTTTCAGAAATTTCTTCTGCCTTTGCATTCTCAATAGAAGGAGTTTCTTTGTTGTTGGAATTTGAAGTTTCATTCGGACTTTCTGAGCATCCAAAAAGTAAAAGTAAACTGAACGTTGATGTGATAATTTTCATGGTAAATTTTTATATTAGTTAATCCATTCTGGGTCGTTCACAGATCGCATGATATTCCAAAAACTGGTGTCGACAAAGAAGTCGTGGCCTATGTTATAAATCCCAAACTCCTTGTTTAAGAATTGTTCTTGTCCGCTTGATGGACGATAATTTTTCCCACTCCATCCTTCGGCAATTATTCTATAAACGGGTAGTTTGCAAATCGCAACTTCCACAAGGAGTCCATCGATGCGTAAATGGGGTATGGCTTTTTAGTCGTTTCGTCTACGATAACCTTACAGGATAATCCTTCTTTTTCAAAAATATTTTCTCGCGTAGGGTTGTAAATACTTGGCCATAATCCAGAAGCGAATTTCACGAATTTATCCTCCAGCATGGTTTTCCGGTTCGTTAATCTGCCGCCATCATTAAAATACGCGATGTAGGTTGTTATTTTACCAGTAGCTTGATAGGAGACGCAAACACCAAAAGTGCCTTTGCCTGCAGGAACGCCTGAAACGGAACTTAACAAAACCCAAGAAAGAACCAAAAGCCATTTCAT
>DDBE01000059.1:1263-4116 GCA_002332715.1 Flavobacteriales bacterium UBA2040 | reverse complement strand
ACTAAGGGGATTAATTCGACTCGGCTTAAACGACATTGCCTTAGTAGAAAAATTGATGGATCCAGCAACAAAAAATTGAGTGAGAATTACGGCAGTAAAGATGGGAAAGGCAAAAATAGCTGCACCACCCAATGCTAGACTAAATGCAGCTTCAGAGTTAAATATGCGCAGAACGCTCAAGTGTTCGGAATGGTTCCAGCGAAATAAAGACGCCCAATTCGAAAGAACGTTCCTAGCCACCATTCCCAAACAAAATAAAATAATTAAACCCATAAAACTTGAACCAAAGACAAACATTTCTTTCGATGAGAGGATGTCACCATCCTCCCTAGCTTTTTCCAAACGCTTTTGAGTTGGATCTAACGTCTTTTCTTGGCTATTATCTTGTTCAGCCATCAGTTTTCTCGAGAAGAAACGACATCAAAAGGTCAATGATTAACTGAATTAAGTCCTTAAACGCGAAAGAAATCGCATCAACTGAATAGAATAATATCAAAAAAGCACCAATGAGGGTCATTGGAAACCCAAAGGAAAATAGGTTAAGCTGGGGTGCAGATTTTGTAATAAAACCAATTGCTATATTCACAAACAGCAAGACGATGACGATGGGCAACACAATGATTGCAGCCGACCGAAACAATATATCGCTCGCCGACAGACCAGCAGCGATCAAGTCACCATAGTTTACTAATTGGCCCAATGGATAAAGCGTGAAACTTTTATATATTAATCCTAAAATTATCAAATGCCCATTAACTGAGAAAAATACCACTATGAGAAATAACATGAAAATTTGGCTTATTACCGGAGACTGTCCGCCGCCAGTTGGATCAACTTGAGACGCAAAGGCCAAACCAGAAGTTGCAGCAATCTTTTCACCAGCCAAGCTCACAGCGGCAAAGCAGATATTGAGAACTAAGCCGACTGTAAGGCCAATGAATATCTCCTGCATTACAATCAAAATTAATTTGGGGCCCACTAACACACTCTGCTGCGGAAATTGAAGAGTCCCTAGTATCCAAAAGCCCAAGCAAAATGAAAACACAATTCTGATTTGCAATGGCACCATCCTACCACCAAAAAACGGTGCTGAAATCAAGAACGCACCTACTCGTAACGAGGCTATCAGTATTAAAACCAAAAAAGTAAAAAGCTCTTGTAACTCCAGTCCCGGAAGAGCCCCTAATTCATTCACTATTGGTAACAAACTAGAGACCTTTCCTGGATATTTCGTCAAAAATATAACTGAAATAATCGGTCATTTGAGTAATTGTGAAAGTAGCCATTAAAGACATAGCCATTAAAACGATGAAAAGTTTAGGCACAAAGCTAAGAGTCATTTCATTAATGGACGTAGCTGCTTGAATTAAGCCTATGAATAGACCAACTGATAGCGCGACGAGCAAGATAGGACCAGCAACCACAACAATTTGCCAAAAAGCCATACTAAGATACTGAACATTCTGATCAAAAACCATATCTCTAGCCCACAACAAATGTTGATGAAAGTGATCCAATCGTCATGGCCCACCCGTCAACCAATACAAACAGCAACAACTTGAATGGCAAAGAAATCAACATAGGCGACAACATCATCATACCTAGGGACATAAGAATGGATGCAATAACGATATCGATTACCAGAAATGGTAAGAAAATTAAAAACCCAATCTCAAAAGCTGTTTTCAACTCAGATGTAATGAATGACGGTAAAACAATAGAAAGGGGAATGGCTTGAGTGTTTTCAAAAGGCCCCTCACCCGCCATCTCGGCAAACATGTTCATAGTATCTGAGCGGGTATTAGCAACCATGAATTCTTTTAATAGGTCAGTGGCCGAAGCCAAAGCTAACTGGGCAGATTTTGTACCCTCTAGGTAGGGGTTCAACGCAGTCTCATAAATCACCTCAAAAATTGGGCTCATGACGTAAAAAGTAATGAAAAGTGCAATCGCAATTAGGACTTGGTTCGGTGGCGTTTGTTGAGTACCCAACGCCTGCCGTAAAATAGATAATACTATTATCACCCTGGTAAACGCAGTCATTCCCAAAACAATTGACGGAACAACAGTCAGTACAGTCATTAAAACAAGAATTTGGAGAGAAAGGGAATAAGTCGATTCACCATTTTCGCCAATACTCGAAGTCAAAGCTGGCATACCTAACACGCTACCATCCTGCCCAAATGCAGATGATGCCATTAAGCTAAAAACGAGATGGAGAATGATCTTGAGGGGAAAAAATCTCATTTACCCACGAGCTCCGGTTGAAGCTCAGAAGTAAGCGTATTTTGTTGTATCTTGGGTAATTCGGCTATCGCCGGGGCTCCATTTCTATTCGAAACCACAAGGAACAATGAACCTGCGCACTCTATAACTGTAGCTGAAGAAAATTTTGATACCGCTACAGTGTTAACTATTTTAATTGCGCTGTTGTTAGACTTATCCATTTTTACTCGGAATAATTTTGAGCGCTTCACCATAACTTGTGTAGCTACAAGTATGGACAAAAATATCAGTACCACAGCAATTTTACTTAAGTCGAAATCTAGCATTTACCTACTCCCTACCCAAACGTAGCAAAATAGATACCATTCCAAAAATATATATTTATATCATATATTTAAAATATAAAATTTTGGTTGTCATTTCTTTGAACCCAGAAGAGTGTTAAATACTTTCCATTCTTTTTTCCGGATCCACAATTTCACCAAAACGGATACCAAACCGTTCTCCGATCATAACAACTTCACCCTTCGCAATTTTGGTATTATTTACCAATATATCGAGAGGATCTCCCGCTAATCTGTCCAATTCAACAACAGAACCTTCATTTAATCTCAGCAAGTCACGGAT